>JAPLBW010000020.1 GCA_026392555.1 Actinomycetota bacterium | reverse complement strand
GACACCCGGATCATCCGACCGGCTGCGGTCCTGGATGAGCGTTTGGCTCTTATCGTCGTTAAGGAACTTGAACGACTGGATGTGGCCTTTGGTGGCGTCTGGAATGCCACGACCTCACTGTGGCAACGCTATGACCGCGCGTGGGATGGTGCAGACGGCACTCGAGGTTCGGCTGAACTCATCGGCTCCATCGCCGTAATGTACGACACCCCTGTTCGACGACAGATCACGATTTATAAAGTCACCGCTACCGAATACGGAATCACGAGCGGATGGACTGTCGATGGAATTTGCGATGAGGCCCTCGCCAGCGCCGAGATCACCTTGGCCACCTGCCCTCGTGCGGACTTGACCGCACCACCACCCAGCGACCCGTTTCGCAAGTAGGACGCTTTCGCCTAGCTCTTACAGCTACTGACTATCGAACGCCTTGAGAATTTCCGCAGCCGCCAAACTCGCGGTTGTCTTGGCTGTTCGCACATCATCTTGGACTCGGTCAGTGATCTGTCGCACTGCTTGCGAGGATTGCAAACGATTCAGTAACTGCTCATTAACCATCGACCACATCCAGTCGACTTGCTGACGGGCTCGACGGGCTTGGATCTCACCGGCTTCTTCCATGACGGCATGGTGGCGTTGCACCTCAGCCCATAGTTTCTCCACACCATCCCCGGTCAAACCACTGCATGTCAGGGCCAATGGCTGCCAAATCGCATCGGGAGGCTGAATCAGGTGCATCGCATCGGACAACTCCCGCGCCGCGCGTGATGCTTCTACCGCGTTTTCGCCATCGGCCTTATTGACCGCGATGACATCCGCGAGTTCGAGAACACCCTTCTTGATTCCTTGCAGCTGATCCCCAGTCCGAGCGAGCATCAAGACAACAAAGCAATCCACCATGTTGGCGACAGCAGTTTCGGATTGACCCACTCCCACTGTTTCCACTAACACCACATCAAACCCAGCCGCTTCGACAACAGCCATGGCTTCACGGGTTGCTCGCGTGACTCCACCCAACGTTCCCGAGGTTGGTGAGGGACGAATAAAAGCCTGTGGATTGATGGAGAGTTTCTCCATCCTTGTCTTGTCACCAAGAATCGATCCGCCACTGCGCGTTGATGACGGGTCGACGGCCAGCACAGCGACCTGATGCCCGGCACCGGTCAAATGGGAACCGAGAGTGTCAATCAGCGTGGACTTACCCGCGCCGGGAACACCGGTGATGCCAATGCGTTGGGTCTTGCCCGTGAACGGCAACAAAGCCGCTACCAATTGTTGGGCTAACTCGCGATGGTCCAGGCGAGTGCTCTCGACCAGGGTTAACGCCTTGCCGATCACCGTACGGTCGCACTTTCGAATCCCGGCGACATAGTCGTCGAGGGTCAAAGGGGCATCACCTGTCACGAGGAAGTGTCCTCAAGACGCTGATCGAGCGCATCCAGCAAATCATCAGCGGCTTCAGCGATCACCGTTCCTGGCGGATAGATCGCCACGGCACCCGCGGCATACAACTCATCAAAGTCTTGTGGCGGGATGACACCACCGACCACGATCAAGATGTCACTGCGGCCCACCTTGGCAAGCTCGGCTTTTAGTTCGGGGACCAGCGTCAGGTGACCAGCGGCGAGCGAGGAAACACCCACGACGTGGACGTCAGATTCAGCGGCCTGCGCAGCTACTTCGGCCGGTGTTTGGAACAACGGGCCGACATCAACATCGAACCCCAGGTCGGCAAAGGCAGTGGCAATGACCTTTTGGCCGCGGTCGTGACCGTCTTGGCCCATCTTGGCCACCAAGATGCGCGGGCGTCGTCCTTGCGCCCGTGCAAAACCATCGGTGCGCTCGCGCAGAGCAGTCACGAGCTCGGACTTACCCACTTCATTGCTGTACACACCTGAGATCGTACGGATTGAAGCAGTGTGACGACCAAAAACGGCCTCAAGCGCGTCGCTCATTTCGCCCACCGTGGCGCCCGCTCGGGCTGCATCGATAGATACCGCCAGCAAGTTGTGCTCGAAATCGGTACTTTCTTGCGCGGCCGCAGCGGTCAGACGAGCCAACACGGCCTGACAAGTAGCCTCATCGCGTTCACTGCGGAGCTTGGCCAATTTCGCGATTTGCTGGGCTCGCACGTCAGCGTTTTCGACCTTCAACACATCAATGTTTTCGGGCTCGAGCAACCGGTACTTATTCACGCCGATGACGGGCTGACGACCAGAGTCAATACGCGCTTGGGTCCGAGCCGCTGCTTCTTCTACCCGCAACTTAGGAATTCCGGCTTCAATGGCCTTGGTCATTCCGCCAGCTGCTTCGACTTCCTGGATGTGATCCCAGGCTCGTTGCGCCAGATCAGCAGTCAAGCGTTCGACGTAGTACGAGCCACCCCACGGATCGATGACACGCGTCGTTCCCGATTCCTGCTGCAAGAACAACTGCGTATTACGCGCAATGCGAGCACTGAAATCCGTCGGCAAAGCGAGTGCTTCGTCTAGGGCATTGGTATGCAACGACTGAGTGTGGCCTTGAGTAGCGGCCATGGCCTCAATGCAGGTTCGACCCACGTTGTTAAAGACATCTTGAGCGGTCAATGACCAGCCTGATGTCTGACAGTGCGCTCGCAAAGACAGTGACTTGGGGTTCTTCGGCTCAAACTGCTCCATCAAGCGAGTCCACACCAGTCGAGCCGCGCGCATCTTGGCAACTTCCATGAAGAAGTTCATCCCGATGCCCCAGAAGAAGGACAACCGTGGCGCAAAGGCATCGACATCGAGTCCAGCAGCAATTCCTGCCCGAACGTATTCGACTCCATCGGCCAAGGTATAGGCCAATTCCAGGTCAGCAGTAGCACCAGCTTCTTGCAAGTGGTAACCACTGATCGAGATGGAGTTAAATTTCGGCATCTTCGCCGAGGTGTACGTGAAAATATCGGAAATAATCCGCATCGACGATGCTGGCGGATAGATGTAGGTGTTACGAACCATGAACTCCTTGAGAATGTCATTTTGAATCGTGCCCGCAAGGTCTTCCGGTGCGACGCCTTGTTCTTCGCCCGCAACCACGAACAGTGCCAAGATCGGCAACACCGCGCCGTTCATCGTCATGGACACGGACATCTTGTCGAGCGGAATGCCGTCGAAGAGTTGACGCATATCGAGGATCGAATCGATGGCAACGCCAGCCATGCCCACATCACCGGCAACACGTGGATGATCCGAGTCGTAGCCACGGTGGGTAGCCAGGTCAAAGGCAACGCTGAGTCCCTTTTGACCGGCCAAAAGATTGCGTTGATAAAACGCATTCGAGGCTTCGGCCGTAGAAAATCCAGCGTATTGGCGAATGGTCCAGGGCTGATTGACATACATCGTGGGGTACGGGCCACGCACAAAAGGAGCGATGCCGGGCAGGGAGTCAACGAACCCCAAGCCTTCGCGATCGGTTGCGAGGTACAACGGGCGCACATCAATGCCTTCCGGCGTTGACCAGGTGAGTTCTTCAACGGGCTGACCGGTTTCCTGCGCTACGTCAATGCGCCAGCGATCAGTATCCACGCTATCGGCGCCCGCACTCAGTGAAACATCGGCGAAATTCGGAATTGACTGTGCGCTCACTGGGCCACCCCGCATTCATCCAAGGCCGTGGTCAGGACATCGATGACATCCACGCCAAGCGAAACGAAAACGCTCACTCCGGCTTGCGTCAAGGCATCTTCCAGCTCGCCACCAGGGCCAGCCAAGTGAACTTGCTTGATGCCCCATTCGGTCAACGTCTGTGCAACGGCAACAGCTTGGTCAGCGTAAACAGCATCGCTAGAGCAAATGCAGGCCAGACCAGTCGCCGTGATCTCAGCGCGGGCGCTTTGAGCAAAGGCGATCGTCGCGGCGCGAATTCCGCCGGCTTCGTAGAAGTTCTTGGCGAACGGCGTGCGAGCGGTGTAGTCCGACACGTCACCGATGGCAACCAAAACCACGCGGGGATGTTCAGGTGCAGCATCCGAGCGATCCCGCAGTGTTTCAAAACCTTCGGCGTAACGAACGCGAGGCAATCCGCGCGGTGCGGCTGCGGACACGGCCTTACGCACGAGCGGAATTTCGTGGACATCGGGGAACTCACTCACACCGGTCAAGGGATCGCGGCGATGAGCAATCCGCACGGCTCGTTCATGCGCTGATTGCGCCAACGACGATGCCAGGGCTCCAGAGGCCAAGTCCGCTGCAAAACCACCACGACCCTCCGTGGCGGCAAACAAGGCCCAAGCCGCTACTGCCACTTCCTGCGTCAGCTTCTCGACAAACCATGAACCGCCAGCCGGATCAATGACCCGGCCCACATGCGATTCCTCTATGAGCAGTGGAATCAGGCAAACCTAGAGCGGCATCAAAGGGCAAAACTGTCACGCTTTGCGCTCCGCCCACACCCGCACCAAATGCGGCGACCGTGCCTCGCAACAAGTTGACCCAAGGATCGCGACGGCTCAGCATTGACCAAGACGTCACCACGTGTTGACGCATGGCACCGGCACCGGATACCGCATCTTGTTGGACGCCAGAGACCTCGGCAACGCGCGACCACAACTGGCGTGCAGCACGCAATTTGGCAATCGTGGCGAACTGGTCTGCCGTTGCACTCAGACGAAACTCCACCTGGGCAAAAGCCAAATCCACACTCAGCCCTGCATCAACAAGGGCACGCACGTACTCGGTCCCCATCGCAATGACACCGGCTAATTCCTGTGTATCGGTCGCGCCCGCCTCGTGCAAGACCAATCCATCAGCAACAAAAGAACGCATATGAGCAAACCGCTCGGCGCTTGCTACAGCAAATCCAACGGTAGGAATCAGATCAGGACTAGTGCCATTGCGTGCAGCTTGGCCCAGCGGGTCGAACCCGAAGTTTCCGCTGACCTGGTGGGGCTCTAGTCCCCGTGCGGACCAGATGTCCTCAAGCGCGTGCGCAGCAGCAATAGCTTCCTCGCCCGCGTCCAAAACCACCGCAGCAAGGTCGAGCAAAACCGGCTCAAGAACCGACGGAAGGTCAG
>JAPLBW010000015.1 GCA_026392555.1 Actinomycetota bacterium | reverse complement strand
TTCACGTCCACCAGGAATGCAACGCCATTAATGGTCACGACCGCTCGTGCACAATCAGCATCGGCGGAATACGTCACGATTCCGCCGGCGACTTCGCGCGCACGCTCGCGTCGGGCACGTTCTACAGCGGGAATGTCTCCCTCACTGGAAAAACTCATCGCGGCAGGATCAGCCACGCAAATTTCCTCGCTCGTGGCGACATCGAGAACCCACAGACAGTTGACTGAGTCTGTTCCGTTCCGAGAGCGCAGGAATAAAACCCGCGAGCCGTCAGCACTAATGGCGAAGGTTCGCGGAGCACCCAGGCGAAACCCTCTGGTTAGGGCTGATCTGCGGGGGAATGAATCAGTGCTCACGCCTTGATCCTGCCAGCAGGACGCCAGCAATGCGCACGCCTACGATGGGTCCATGGCTAAAGGTCGCTTGCTCTTTGTTCACGCCCACCCCGATGACGAAGTCATCGGTAGCGGAATCGCTATGAGTAAGTACGTGCGCGCGGGGCATCAGGTCACGCTGGTCACGTGCACGTTGGGTGAAGAGGGCGAAGTGGTCGTTCCAGAACTAGCCAACCTTGATTCGGCGCACGATGACCAACTCGGCGCCCATCGCCAGGGTGAACTGGCCAAGGCCATGCAGATCTTGGGTATTACCGATCATCGCCAGTTGGGTGAGCCTGGTCGCTATCGCGATAGCGGAATGATGGGCACGGAACAAAACGGCCGTGAAGATTGTTTTTGGCAAGCAGACTTAACACAAGCAGCGACCGATATGGCTGCGGTTATTCGCGAAGTGCGACCACATGCGCTGGTCACATATGACGAGTTTGGTGGCTACGGTCACCCGGATCACATCCAAGCTCACCGCGCGGCGATGTATGGCGCGGTGTTAGCTGCTGCACCGTCGTATAAGCCTGAACTGGGTGAAGCGTGGGATGTGCCAAAGGTTTATTGGACAGCCTTCCCGGTTTCCAATGTTGAACGCACGCGCAAGGTTTTGGCGGAGCGCGGCATCGACTTCTTCTCCAATGACGAAGCCGAGGGTGGTCGTCCGTGGGCTTGCCCTGACGAATTTGTCACCACGTCAATCACGGACCTCGGTCTTGAACCAACCAAGATCGAAGCGCTGTTGGCTCACGAAACTCAGATTGCGAAGGACGCCCCGTTCCTGATGATTTCTCAGGTAGTCGGGCCTGAAGGCTTAGGCACCGAGCACTTTCGACTCGTTCGTGGCCAGGTGGGAGTCACGAGCGGTGAGTTCAACCGCGAGGACGATTTTCTTTCTGGGCTTGACCTCTAGAACTACCAGGGGATCGCACCCCTCGGCCTAACGGCTATTTCTTTGCTTCTCGCTAGCCCAAATGGGTGACCGCGCACGCGCCTGATTGAACGGAAACAGGAAACTGCTTTCATACGCGAAAACTGGGCGTTGAGGAGGCATTTATGTGGGTATCCGGGAAGCTCAATAAGCGCACGATTTCGCCTAGTCAAGCGGACACGTTGACGCCTTCCCCTGGGCCTTCCGTTGGGCCTTCCCCGGAGCCTGCACCTGATGGTCTGCCCGCTCTCATCGCTGCACGTACTGCTGACGTAGGTCGCAACCGCGAGAAGCAACGCCGCCGCCGTTTACGCGCCATGGCTTGGCTGCTCGGAGTGCCCGCCGCTTTCTTGTGGTTCCGCCTTGCTGTCGGTGATCCTTTCAATGTGTTTTCGTTCCCCAATTTTGATCCGCTCGTGGTTATGCCGTTGCTCTTTTTTGCCTTGCTTGCGGTGGTGTTGCTTGCAGGAACGGTAGGAGCGGGTCGATCACCACATGTGATGTATCGACCTGGGCAAATCAAGACGCGCTTGGACGATGTCATCGGTATTGATCCAGTGAAAGAAGATGTTGTTCGCAGTTTGAACCTGTTCTTGGCGCACAAGCAGTTTGCCGATGAAATGGGTGGCACACCGCGACGAGGTTTGCTGTTTGAAGGTGCCCCGGGAACAGGAAAGACCCACTTGGCCAAAGCGATGGCAGCTGAGGCCGGAGTGCCTTTCCTCTTCGTCTCCGCTACTTCTTTTCAGTCCATGTATTACGGCGCCACGGCTCGCAAAATCCGCTCGTACTTTAAGAAGTTGCGCAAGGTGGCTCGCCAAGAGGGTGGCGCCATCGGCTTCATTGAAGAAATTGACGCGATCGCGATGTCTCGTGGTGGTTTGTCCGCAACTGTTGCCCCCGATTCAGTCAGTGCAGTCGCCCATGGGTGTGGATCGCTGCACGCGCTGCCCACCTCGTTTGCGCTGTCGCACACGTTGGGTGCGACGGTGATAAACCAGAACATCACCAGCGAAGGTGTGGGAGGTGTAGTTAACGAACTCCTCGTGCAGATGCAGTCCTTTGATGAGCCGACCGGAACCCAGAAAATGCAAACGTGGGTCATCGACAAGGTGAACTTGGTATTGGCTGATGACCGCCAACTTCCTCGCCCCATTCCCCCGCGCACCAACATTTTGTTGATTGCGGCGACCAACCGAGCAGACAACCTCGATCCCGCCTTGTTGCGCCCGGGTCGTTTTGATCGCCGCTTGACGTTTGAATTGCCGGCCAAGGTGGGTCGTCGTCAATTGATTGACCACTTCTTAAAGACCAAGGCGCATGCACCGGAGCTCGACGACTCGGCTATGCGCGACCAGGTTGCTTCAGCTACTTCTGGTTACACGCCCGTGATGATTGAGCATCTCTTTGACGAAGCGCTGGTCAACGCGGTTCGTCGTGGACAGCGGGAAATGTCGATGGGTGATGTTGAACGGGCCCGCATGGTCGAGGAAGTTGGACTCGGCCAGCCGGTTGCCTACACCGACCATGAACGCAAACTCATTTCCACGCATGAAGCCGGTCACGCCGTTGCTGCTTACCTGTGCGCGCCAGAGCGCCGTCTGGAGATCTTGACCATCATCAAGCGCCGACAGGCCCTGGGAATGCTGGCCCATGGCGATGCTGACGATGTCTTTACTCGCTCCCGCACGGAAATGTTGGCCTTGATTCGGATCGCGATGGCTGGTCAGGTGGCCGAGGAGTTGTTCTTTGGCGATATCTCCACCGGTCCTGGTGGCGACTTGCTCTATGCCACCAATGTTGCCTGCGAAATGGTGGGCTCGGTGGGTATGACGGACACGTTGATCTCTTTCGCCGCGGTTCAAAATGGAGCCTTCAATGGCAGCAACATCGTGGGCCGTGTGCTTGGCGATGCTGATGGTCGGGCCCGCGTCGAAAAGCTATTGCAGGATCAAAAAGCGGCCGTGAAGATTTTGCTGACTCAAAACCGTCATCTGGTGGAAGCCTTGCGTGATGCGCTGATGGTGCGTGAAGAATTGATTGGTCGCGAGATCACTGACGTTATTGAATCGGCCGGCGGCGTTCAACGCGCGCGCTTGATTGATGTGCGAGCCGATGCGACGGAGCGCGCCTAGATACTCCATAGTGTGAGGGTGAATCCCAGTCCGCGCCGGTTTTCGTGGTTCCTCCCGGTGCTGTTTGCCTACCTAGTGGGCGTTGTCGTGGCAACGGTTGGGTGCTTTTGGCAATCAGGGCAAAGCATCCTGGGATCGGTAGCCATTCCGATTGGTCTAGTGGCAGCGCTGTTTGTCACCTGGCTCGGCGGGCAGATTGTCGTGACGTCAACGTCCCAACGGTGGGCACCGACCGCTTATGCGGTGGCGTTTATTCAGATGGTGCTGACGCTGACTGCGACGACTTCGGCGGGCGATGTGGTGGTGGCCGCAACCTGGTACGGCTACGCGTTCTTGGTTCTTAGCTTGCTCATCGCTGCCCTAACGGCGGTTCGCCACGGCATGTTTGGTCCCCGACGGCTGCGATAAGCACTCGGCCTGCCGGATTGTCGGAACCGGATTGAGGTTCCGCGCCGTCATAGGATGAGGGAGCCGAAAGGTCGGTGACTCTTTCTAGAGGATGGCAACAACGTGGCAAGCGGCACTACCGGACAGTTAACCGCTGCCGAACTCTCCGCCCGGCGCCTTCGCCGCCGTCTCGTCATCGCCGCCGTATTCGCCGTGTCACTGATCTTGATCGTGTTGAACGCCAACGTTCGTGGCACTGTTCCGTCCGGCACCACGGTCGAGGGCGTTTCCATTGGTGGATTGAGTGCCGAACAGGCCGCGTCTGTTTTGACTAAGAAGTTGGCACCTCGCATGAAGAAGGACATCACGCTGACCGCCGATGGTCGCGAGGTCACGGTCGATGCGCAAAAGTCTGGCCTGGCCCTCGACGTTGAGGGCACGGTGTCTAAGGCCACGTCGCTGACGGGTACTGGAAATGTTTTTTCTCGTCTCGTTGGCAAGGGCGGAGCCATTGAGCCGGTCTATACCGTCAACCAGACCGCCCTTGATCGATCCATTGCCAAGATTTCGAAGAAGCTCAACCAGGGCGTGGTTGACGGTGGCCTGAAATTTAGTGGCGCCACTGTTGAGGCGATTGAACCTGAAGTAGGCAAGGGAGTCAGCGCCGAAAGCGTGACCGCCGCGTTATTGGCCACCGCCTTGGCCAAGAATCGCAAGCATGAACTCAGCGTTGAGGACGTCAAGCCAGCGTTGAGCTCGCAACAGGTGCAAGAGGCGTTGGACTCCTTGGGCAAAACCGTAGTTTCTGGGCCGATTTCCTTGGACATATCCGTTCCTGGCACCGACGAATCGGCCGGGATCAACAAAACTGTCACGCTGCCGATCCGCCGAGTGTCACCCTTTTTGAGCACTGCCGTCGTGGACAAGAAGATTCAAATTGCTGTCAATGCCGATGCGTTGATCAAGAACTTGCAAAAGGATTTCGCTGGCCTGCAAGAACCTGCTCGCGATGCAGTCTTCCGTATCAGCAATGGCAAGCCAGTAATTCTTCCCTCCCGCGATGGTCAGCAAGTCAATGCTCAAGTCCTGGGTGGCGCAGTGGCTCGAGCACTGTCGAGCGAATTAGATCGGGTGGCCGATGTTGGATTGACCACTCAGCCGGCGGCATTTACTACGAAAGATGCGAAGAAGCTGGGAGTCGTCGAAAAGATTTCTACTTTCACGCAGCCCTTCCCCTATGCCCCTTATCGATACCAAAACATTGGCCAGGCTGCCGCGCGCGTGAATGAGACCTTGCTCAAGCCTGGCGAGGTGTTTTCCCTGAACTCCATCGCCAAAGAGCGCACGGCTGCTAATGGTTACACCACAGGCTTTGTCATCAAGTCCGGTCGCTTGCAAGAAGACCTCGGTGGGGGCGTCTCGACGATGGCCACCGCTACGTGGCACACCGCATTTTTCGCTGGCCTTGAGCGTATTGAACAACGCGCCCACTCGTTTTACATCTCGCGCTATCAGCCTGGTTTGGAAGCGACCGTGGCGTGGGGCACGCTGGACTTGAAGTTTCGCAATGATTCGCCGAACGGAGTGTTCATTACGACGATGTGGGGCACCAAGGGCTACGACATTGAGGCTGTCACGGGTCCACGTACCAACGCCAAGCCGTACTCCACCGTCACGGACACCAGCGCTACGTGCACTCCACAAGATGGTGTGGGCGGATTCAAGATTGTGGTGACGCGGGTTTTCAAGCTCAATGGCAAAGAAGTCAAACGGGAGCCGTTGACCACGACGTACAACCCGGCTGCCGATATCACCTGCAAGAAGCCGACCCCAACGCCCACCCCAACACCGAAACCAACGACGACAGCCAAGCCCACTCCTACGCCAACGGGTTAGGCAAGCGGCTTAAGCCAAGCTCCAACTTTGTCCGGCTGTGGAATCAGCCACCAGAACTCCCAAACTCGCAAGTCCATCGCGCAACGAGTCTGAAGCAGCCCAGTCCTTGTCGGTTCGAGCCTGCGCGCGCGCGTCCAGAAGCCCCTGCGCGCCAGCGGGTAATTCCTGTTCCACTACTGGCTTGCCGACTTCGCGGACCAGATCGAGACCTAAGAGTCGGTCCAGGTAGTTGAACGTTTCGAAGCGTGCGCCGGCCGCGACGCTGTCGTCCTTTTCCAAGCGCCGCAACGCTTGAATGGCACGAGGAGTATCGAGGTCTTCGTTAAATGCATCGACCACAGCAACACGAGTGGGTTCGTGCATCGGCGCTGACGGCTCCTCAGCCCACAGAGCGATCTTGGTACGCCAGCGCGTCAAAGTCGTAGCAGCGGACTCAATCGCGTTCCACGTCAAGTTCATCTGCTGGCGGTAGTTGTGCTCTAGGAAGCACAAGCGCAAAGCCAAGGGGTCAATGCCACGATCAATCACATCTTGGAGGAGTAAGACGTTGCCCGTTGACTTGGCCATCTTGCGACCGTCAAAGAGCAAGTGCTCGGCGTGGACCCAATGCCGTACGACTTCTTTGCCGACAGCTGCATCTGATTGCGCCTTCTCGTCTTCGTGGTGCGGGAAGCGAAGATCAATGCCACCGGTATGTACGTCAATGGTCTCGCCCAGGTGGTGAACGCTCATGGCCGAACATTCCACGTGCCACCCCGGGAATCCCACGCCCCACGGGGTGTCCCACACGAGCTGAGTGCGAGTGTCACCGGCGACTTTCCACAAAGCCCAGTCAGCGTGAAAACGCTTGCGCCCGCTGGCTTCTGGGTCTTCTTCGATAGCAAAACGCGTGCCGGGCCGCAGGGCGTCGAGCTTGTTGCCACTGATCGCCCCGTAGTTGTCGATCGAGCGGGCATCGAAGTACACCGAGCCATCGCCACCGATGTAAGCGTTGTTGTTGTCAATGAGTTTTTGGATGAGTTCAATCATCAAGTCAATGGATTCGGAGGCTCGAGGGGCTATGTCAGCGGGAGCAATGTTTAAGCGGGACAAGTCCGTGAGGTAAGCATCCTCGTAGAAACGGGACACATCAAGTGGGCTTCGATTTTCCTGCTTGGCCTGACTCAAGATCTTGTCTTCACCGGCTTCATCCAACCCGCGGTCATCAGCCATGTGTCCTACGTCGGTGATGTTTTGCACGACGGTGACCTGAAGTCCCTGCAACGTGGCAACGCGACGGATTAGATCCGACAGCAAAAACGTGCGAAGGTTGCCCACGTGAGCGAAGCGATACACCGTGGGCCCGCAGGCATAGATCGACAAGCGCCCCGAGGTCGATGGCTCAATTTTTTCCACGCGCCGAGTGCGAGTATCGGTTAAGTGCAGCAACTCGACTCCTGGTGGTTAATGATTAGTCAGCGTACGCAAAGTTGGAGGATTAGGCGCGTTCACGGGATCGCTTGGGCTCTGGCGGGATGACCTTGGCCGCGACGATTTTGGCTCGTTCGATCGTGATCACCTCACCATCGCGTTTGACCACTTCTGCAATCGTCTCAGTCCAGATCCGTAGGTGGCCCAAAACGTCAGTCATCAGGACGTTCGGATCGGTGGGGCCTTCGCCCCTGAGTAGATAGCGGATGCTTACCCGCTCACCGATGGAATCTTCGGTGAGGGCCACGATAAATCGGACCCCGTGGGAGATCTGGGGTCGTCGCGCAGGGGGGTCAAAAGGGGGCGAATCAGGCGACACGAGCAACCCCCACGGTGACATTGGTATTCGGGATCGCAATACTAGGGCGACCGACGCTTCTCCGTCGGCTAACTCGGGAAGGAACCGCACGTGACCTACGTGATCGCGCAGCCTTGTGTTGACCTCAAAGACAAGTCTTGCATCGAAGAATGTCCTGTTGACTGCATTTACGAAGGTGGCCGGATGCTCTACATCCAGCCCGATGAGTGCGTTGACTGTGGTGCCTGCGAACCGGTTTGCCCTGTCGAAGCAATCTTCTACGAAGACGATGTCCCCACCGAGTGGACACCGTTTACTTCAGCCAATGTGGAGTTCTTCGAAGTCTTAGGTTCACCCGGAGGAGCTGCTCGAGTTGGTGCAGCCGAACGCGATGCGGCCATCGTGACTGTCCTGCCTCCGCAGGAGCACAACGAATAACGTGGCGTCATTCGCGACATCATCTAACGCTCCTTTGTCGCGCTTACCCGCATTTCCCTGGGATTTAATTGCGAGCCACGCTCAGCGTGCCGCCGAACACCCAGACGGACTCGTTGACCTCAGCGTCGGCACGCCCGTAGACCCGACTCCAGATGTCATTCAGGCTGCGTTGGTTGAAGCAGCTAATTCGCCTGGATACCCAACAACGCATGGCACCGTGGAGTTACGTCAAGCTGCTGTGAAGTGGATGGCACGTTCAGCCGGCGCGATCGATGTTGATCCTGCAGCGGTGCTTCCAGTGATTGGCACGAAAGAAATCGTCGCGTGGTTGCCGACGATGCTCGGTGTTGGTGCTGGGCACCGGATCGTCATCCCTGAGTTGGCCTACCCGACCTACGACGTAGGTGCGCGGTTGAGCCAAGCCGAGCCAGTAGTGGCGGCTGACCCCACGTTGGTTGAGGGCGATGTCTCGATGGTGTGGATTAATTCACCGTCCAATCCCACCGGCGAGGTGCTCAGTGCTGACCGTATGCGAGCCATTGTTGATTGGGCACGCGATCGTGGAGCGCTGGTGGTGTCGGATGAGTGTTATCTCGAGTTGGGGTGGACTGCGCAACCGGTCTCGGTCCTTGACCCTGACGTATGTGGTGGAACGAGTGCGGGCATCCTTGCGGTGCATTCGTTGTCTAAGCGTTCCAATCTTGCGGGTTACCGATGTGGCTTTGTCGCCGGTGACGAACGTGTCATCGCAGGATTAGTGGAACTGCGCAAGCACGCGGGCATGATGGTTCCTGGACCGGTTCAGGCCGCTGCTACTGCCGCTCTCAACGACGATGCGCATGTTGCGGTTCAGCGCGAGCGCTATGCAGCTCGACGCGAACTCTTAGCGCAGGCTTTGATCTCGGCTGGTTTCTCCATCAGCCACTCACAGGCTGGGTTGTACCTGTGGGCCAGCCGCGGCGAGGCCGCACTAACGAGCGTGGCTTGGCTGGCGGAACGAGGCATCCTCGTGGCCCCAGGCACCTTCTACGGAGCAGCTGGGGCCGAACATGTCAGGGTCGCTCTGACGGCGACAGACGAGCGGGTACGGGCTGCGGTTTCGCGTCTGTAAGGCAAAGTTTGCACCTTCTCGTCGTATGTGCCGACCTGATGTCCGGCGCCTAGGCGTGAGGCGTTAGTTTTGGGGCTTGCCGATCAGACCGGTCGGACACCGAAGTTTCAATCCCGACGGAGGACCTCGTGTCGGATGTGACCTTGCAGTACCCCGGAGGCGAATTGCCTCTGGCCGAAGTTCCAGCCACCGTTGGCAGCTCCGGACTTGATGTTTCGCAGTTCCTCAAGGCAACCGATCACGTGACGCTTGACCATGGATTCATGAACACCGCGTCATGCGAGAGTGCGGTCACCTATATCGATGGCGACGCCGGAATCCTGCGCTACCGCGGGTACCCCATTGAGCAACTTGCCGAGAAGTCATCCTTCTTGGAAGTGTCTTATCTGTTGATCTACGGCGAGCTCCCTACGGCTGAGCAGCTGACTGAATTTGACTCCAGCATTCGCAGTCACACGATGTTGCAAGAAAGCTTGCGTTCGTTCTTTGATGGTTTCCCGCGTGATGCGCACCCCATGCCCGTGCTTTCCAGCGCTGTCAGTGCGTTGTCGACGTTCTACCAAGACAGCTTGGATCCCTTTGACAAGGAGCAGGTCGAGATCTCGACCATTCGCCTCTTGGCCAAGGTCCCCACGATCGCCGCCTACGCCTACAAGAAGAGCGTCGGTCAGCCGATGCTCTACCCAGACAACTCGTTGGGTTTGACCGAAAACTTCCTTCGTATGACCTTCGGCGTTCCAGCTGAGGAATACATCGCCAACCCCGCAGTGGTTCGCGCTCTGGACTTGCTGTTCATCTTGCACGGTGACCACGAGCAGAACTGCTCCACGTGAAT
>JAPLBW010000024.1 GCA_026392555.1 Actinomycetota bacterium | reverse complement strand
CGCGCACTGCTTCGGCATCGTCGGCCACCTGGTGAACTGTGGCCACCGGTCCGAACATCTCTTCTTGCGCAGCTTCGCTGGTCACACCCGAGATCAACGTCGGTGCCAAGAAGTTTCCGGCAAGGTCAGGAAGCGGCGTTGACGCATGTGCCACACCACCTTGGCTGACGTATTCCGCAATGCGTCCGCGCAACATCGCCAAGTGGGCTGAGTGGACCATGGGTCCCATGTCAGATTCAGGTGACAACGAGTCACCGAGTGTGATCTGCGCCAAGCGATCCATGACCTTGGCCATCAAATCGTCGTAGATGTTGCCCTGCACGATCAGTCGACCCAACGCTCGACACCACTGACCATTGAGTTGCGTGAGCAGTTCCACGATGCCACCGGCTGCGAAGTCGAGATCCGCATCGTCCAAAACAACAACAGGGTTGTTGCCGCCCAGTTCAAGTTGGGCCACCTTGAAATCTTCAGCACATACCGCAGCAATGGCACGACCTGCGGCTAAGCCACCGGTCAGGGAGATCGCGCGAATACGCTTGTCCTTGACCAGCATGCCGCCGACGTGTGAGTTGCCCTGAACGACCTGGAACGTGCCCTGAGGAACCCCAGCGGCATCAAGGGCTGCGCTGACAACTTCAGCCATCACCGTGGTGCCATACGGCGCCCACTCACTGGGCTTAAGGATCGTGGGGGCACCGACAGCCAACGAGTTCGCAATCTTGTGACATCCCTGCGGTGCAGGAGCATTCCACGGCACCAAACTCAAAGACGGACCCCACGGCAAGCGGTGCACCTCAGCTTGCGCCTTCGGATCGCTTTGACTGAGTTCGACATCAACCTTGTGCATCGTGCGACCCTGACGCAACAAACCTGCGGCCAATCGGAACGAGCCACCATTGATGACGCTCGCCAACATTCCCGTGGTCCCAATCACTGCAGCACTACCGAATGCTTCAAGGGCGGCGATGCGTGGAGCCGCAGCATCAAGGGCGTCAGCAACACTTTCCAAGATCGCAGCGCGCTCTTCAGCGGGCACATTCAGCCACGCACCGCTGTCATGGACTCGAGCTGCGGCCGCGGCTACGCGCTCAACCTCGTCATCCGACGTGGCCTTCATCCGCGCCACGACTTCACCGGTGTTGGGGTTCTCCAACTCCGTGGGCAAGTCGATGGGAGCATCCGACCATTGCCCGTCAATCAGTTGACGCGTCGCTGGCAGTTCAATGCCCTGGGATGGGGTGGTGGTCATGATTTCTCCTCCGCGGAATAGACCTGAGAGACAGTAGTGCTCTGGTGTACCGGCCCGGTTGCGCCCCGTGGATCCTGGGGCACGCGCTGAGTCGGGTCTGAACTGATTCTGGTGCCCATCACGGTCAAGACGCGCACCAGTTCACCATCTCGATACAACGTGGTGGTGCGAGTGCGCTGGTCACCGCCTAGGTGACGAATGTAGTCCGGATCGTGAAACCGTGTGGTGCCTTCCTCATCGATGCGACGAGGGGCAAAAACCAAGACTCCAGGGCCACCACTGACGCCGACCATTTCCGGAGCCTGGGGACCAAGACGATCAAAGACCAGAACGTCATCGACGATGGATCCGCGGAAGGTACGGGCATGCGGGTCTCGGCCACGCAAGACCACGTTGGTCTGTATGAACTGATCTCCCTCAAGGTCGAGGTACACCAATTGCTCATAAGGCACAGGTCCCGGCGATCCGCCTAGCGGATCTTCGGTCAGCTCAACGCCACTGGGTGCATAGGCGCTGATGTGGTCATGCCACACGCCACGAAAGAGCAACAAGTTTTCAGCAACCGATGACACAGCGACTCACAGCATCCAGGTGGGGCGAGGTTCAACCGCGCGTGGAAGCTGCAGATTGCGAGCCAAGGAATGCGCCACTTCCACTGCCTCGGCGCGTGAGGCGCCCGTCGATATATTGAGCAACTCCATCAAGTACAAGACATCTTCCGTCGCGATGAGTCCGCCCATCCCACCCAACGCAGTATCAAACTGCGTGACGCCACTCTTTAAGGCCGCAAGTGCGTTAGCCAGGCCTAACCCCGCATGATCACGCAGGCATACGCCTGTTACCGACGGCTTAATCCGCACGCTGATGTCAACGAGTCGCTGCCGGACAACTAAAGGGTTGGCGTCTGCTGCGGTGTCGTCAAGAACCACCTCAGTGAAACCACCTCGCGCCAAATTTGACGCCGCAAACAGCACCGCATCGTGGCGATCGGGGTCAAATGCATGGAGGAGAACCACTCGATCAATCCCGACTTTCGCCTGAGCAGCGATGGCCGCCTCAACAGTTGCTGGATCGCGAGAATCAACGACTACCTCAGCAGGGGAAACAGCCACACCAGCTGCAGCGAGCGCAGCCTTTTCTACGGTGAGTTCAACACCGGTTTCAGTTTCGAGGCGAGTGATTCCGACATCGGCGATGGCTGCCTTTTCCGGCAGTTGGTCGGCGAACTGTCCCCAGCTACGTGAGTGATACAGCAGCGGAGCCGACTTGCGGGGGTTACCCGCATCAAGAACTTCACCGACAAAGATCGTGTGGTCGCCACCTTCGTATTCGAAGATCACTCGGCAATCGATCCAGGCCAGTGCGTGATCAAATAACGGGACGCCGGTCTCGCTGGTGTGGCAATCGACACCGTCAAAGCGATCGGTGATGTCAGGAATCATCCCGGCAAAGCGTTTGCCTAATTCGGTCTGGTCCGCGGCCAAAATATTGATACCAAAAACGCCACTTGTGGCAATCAGGTCGTGGGTGTAAATGCCCTTCAGCAGGCACACGGAAACCAGGGGCGGATCAGCGCTCACACTGCTAAATGAGCTAGCCGTCATGCCGTGCCAATTGCCATCGGCAAGCGTGGTCACAACAGTTACCCCACTGGGCCATTGCGCGAGAGCGTCCCGAAACGTATCCGGGTTTACAGCCACTGCGCGCTCCTATCGTTTTCGGCCCATACTCAATATTGTGGAAATCCATCGACCACCAGGAGCAGGCCATGCCAGGCACCATTAATCAGGACAACCTTACCCGTCTGATGACACGGGAACAGGAGCGCTTCGGTCAAACCCACCCGGCCTCCCAAGCCCTCCACCAACGAGCTCTTGCCAGCCTCAACCGCGGGGTGCCGATGGTCTGGATGGCCCGGTGGGCTGGGGCCTTCCCCCTGTTTGTGACCAGTGCACAGGGGTCGCACTTCACCGACGCTGACGGCTTGGATTACATCGATCTGTGCCTCGGGGATACCGGTGCCATGACCGGACACTCACCCGCAGCAACGGTCGCCGCCGTGACCCAGCAAATGGGCAAAGGAGTCACTGCGATGTTGCCCACCGAAGATGCCATCGTGGTCGGTGAAGCGCTACAACAACGCTTCGGACTTCCACTGTGGCAATTCACGTTGTCGGCGACCGATGCCAACCGCAATGCCATTCGTCATGCTCGTCAGATCACCGGCCGCAAGAAGATCGTTGTCCACGATTGGTGCTACCACGGCACCGTTGATGAGACTTTTGCCATCTTGGACGAGAACGGCAAGACCGTTTCGCGGCCTGGAAACATCGGCGCACCCGTTGACCTGAACGAAACCACCATCGTGGTCAACTACAACAGCGTGGACGACCTGGAACGCGCACTCCAAACCGGCGAAGTTGCTGCAGTCTTGATGGAACCAGCGTTGACCAACATCGGCATTGTGCTTCCTGAGCCCGGCTACCTTGAAGCCTGTCGGGAATTGACCACGAAGTACGGCGCGGTGTGGATCATTGACGAAACCCACACCCTCTCCGTGGGCCCTGGCGGCTGGACCGGCACACACGGGCTCAAGCCCGACATGCTGACCGTGGGTAAGCCCATTGGTGGCGGCGTGCCCTGCGGCGCCTTTGGGATGACGCACGAGATCGCCGACCGCATCGCTGTTGGCGTGGCTAAAGACGACCTTGATGTGGGCGGAATTGGCGGAACACTTGCCGGAAATGCCTTGTCACTCGCCGCTATGCGCGCGACGTTGACTGAGGTTCTCACCCCAACCGCTTATGAACACATGATTGCGTTGGGAACGCGCTGGGCCGATGGAGTAGATGCAGCCATTGCAGCAGTCGATGCGCCATGGCATTGCAACCGACTAGGCGCCCGTGGCGAATACATGTTTTCAGAACATGCAGTGCGAACCGGTGCAGAAGCTTTTGCCGCGGGCGATCACGCTCTCGATGAGTTCTTGCACCTATACGCAATCAACCGCGGTATCTTGATGACACCATTTCACAACATGGCTTTGATGGCGCCCAGCACCACCGAGGCTGATGTTGATGCGCACACCGCGATGTTTAATGAACTACTAGGCGAACTGTTTGCCTAAGTTTTAGATTGACAAAACTTCCGCAGCTTCAGCACTCGTCTCACGCAAGAAGTCGCGGCATCGCACATATTCTTCTTCTTCGCCAATAGCCTGAGCTGCGCGAGCAAGGGCGCCCATCGACCGCAAGAAGCCGTGGTTTGGTTCATGTGACCACGGCACGGGGCCGTGGCCCTTCCAGCCATTACGACGCAACAGGTCCAAACTGCGGTGATAGCCGGTGCGGGCAAAGGCGTAAGCAACCACGGGTTGGTTATCGCCCATGGCCTTTTCCGCCAGGACAGCCCATGGAAGCGCTGAGGCGGGATAGCGCCCGGCGACATCAAGGGGATCAGCGCCCGCTTCGAGTTCTGCGCGTGGCTGCGGATCAGCGGGCAGGAGGATCGGGGGTGGGCCAGCAAGCAAGTTGTCAGATGTCATGAGCCCATCATGCCGTTGTTGTTGTGGATGACGCGAGCACCAGGCCCCCCGATGCCATCAGGCTGATGTCATGGGGGCCCACTCTGACATCGCCACGCCACTTCTGTGGCGATCTGATCTGCTGGCTCGAGGACACAGTCCCGACCAGATCCGGTGGGCTTTGACCTCACAACGCTGGCTCGCCCTCCGACGTGGGGTGTACGTCGAAAGCGAAGCGTTCACGGCATTGAGCGCGCGTGAGCAACATCTTCTGCGAGCGCTTGCATTGCATCAATCGTTGAGCTGCGACCACGTCCTTAGCCATCACACCGCCTTGGCTATGCATGGGCTGACTCCACTGCATCCGCTCATGGACGTCACCTTGACCACGCATCGGGATCTTCGGCGAAATGTCGTTGGCGCCCAGGTATTTACCACTCGCGACCTTGCACTTCACCGCATCGACCATGTCACGCCTTGGGGTGCATCACTGCCTGTGACATCGCTGGCTCGCACCATCGTTGATATCGCTCGTACGTGTGATCTGCCCACCGCCCTGGTGGCTGCGGAATCGGCATTGAGTCAGGACCTTATTCAGCGCAGGGATTGGGACGATGTGCTTGATCAGTTACCGCGGTGGCCTGGTGTGAACCAAGCTCAACGATCCCTGGATCTCGCAACGCCAAACTGCGCAGATCCGCTGTTGTCGTGGTGCCGTGGGCTTTTTCTCACTCTTGGCCTGCCTAACCCCTTGTGTGCTGTCTCCGTTTCGCACCAAGAACACGCGGTGGGCCATTTCGATTTTGTCTGGCGAGACCAAGCAGTGGTGGTGATGCTGGATCGAACAGAGGCCGCCACGGATGTCCAACTACAACGACTGCGTGACCTGCGCAATCAAGAAGACCTCATGCGCATGCAGGGATACATCGTTCTCACGGTCACCACCCACGAACTCATTCACCAAGCTCGCGCTGTTGTCGCGCGGATCAACTCTGCTCTCGCAAGGGCTGCTGCTTAAAAACCTAGGCAGAAAGTGAAGTACCCGTTGATCGCAGGTCTTCGCACGCTTGAACTACTCGCGCCGCCATGCCGGCCTCAGCCGCCTTGCCGTATGCGCGTGGGTCATACAACTTCTTGTTCCCTACTTCGCCATCAATCTTTAGGACACCGTCGTAATTCTTCAGCACGTGATCAACAACAGGTCGCGTGAATGCGTATTGCGTGTCCGTGTCAACGTTCATCTTGATCACGCCGTAATCCAACGTCTCGCGGATTTCCGACAACAACGAGCCAGATCCACCATGGAATACCAAGTCAAACGGCCTGTCCTTGCTCGTTGTGGCACCGACGTGGTCCTGGATGTCTTTCAAGATTGCGGGCTTGAGCTTGACGTTGCCTGGCTTGTACACACCGTGCACGTTTCCAAATGTTGCCGCCAGCAGGTAACGACCGTTCTCGCCCGTGCCCAGCGCTTCCGCTGTCATGGCTGCATCTTCAACCGTGGTGTACAACTTTTCATTGATCTCGTGGGCAATGCCGTCTTCTTCGCCACCCACCACACCAATTTCCATCTCCATCACGATGTTGGCCTTGCGGCACTGCTCAAGAAGTTCCTTAGCGATCGCAATGTTGGTGTCCAACGGAACGGCCGACCCATCCCACATGTGTGACTGGAACAGCGGATTCAATCCTTGTGCCACGCGCTCTTGTGAGATCTTAATCAAGGGGCGCATGAAGCCATCGAGTTGAGGCTCAGGGCAGTGGTCGGTATGCAGGGCAATGTTCACGCCATATTGCGCAGCCACCACATGAGCAAATTCGGCGAGAGCAACAGCACCAACCACCATGTCCTTGTGCGCGGTTCCGCTGAGGTACTGCGCGCCGCCCCACGAAATCTGAACGATTCCGTCGCTACCTGCTTCCGCGAATCCTTGGATTGCTGCATTCAACGTCTGTGACGATGTGCAGTTAATCGCGGGGTAGGCAAAGGCACCGGCCTTCGCGCGATCCAACATGGTCGCGTACACCTCTGGGGTGGCAATGGGCATGCGCTGCTCCTCAGTCCTACTGCAGTGAACTCGTGTCCCGCCATTGTGCCGTATGCGTTGATGCGCAAACACCGACCTTCGGCACGCCCGTGCGGTGCGTGTTCCCCCTGCTCCCTGCGCAACCGCCTATCCTGACGCGGTGACCTCACTTGCCAGCGAACTCATCGCCCTGGGACCTGCCGCCCTTGATCCGGAAAAACTCGCCATTAGTTTTGGCCTGCTGGGCGTGCTGGCGATCATTTTTGCCGAATGTGGGTTGTTAGTCGGATTCTTCTTGCCCGGCGACTCGTTGCTCTTTGCTGTCGGGCTACTGATCGCCGGTGATCGATTCGACCAAAACCTCATTGTCGTTGCGGCCCTCATTAGCGTCTCGGCTATCGCTGGCAATCTGACTGGTTACTTCATCGGAGCCAAAGCGGGCCCGACAGTCTTCTCACGTCCGCAATCCAAGATCTTTAAGCCTGAGTACGTCACTCGGTCACAGGAATTCTTTGACAAGTACGGGCCAGCTGCGCTGATCCTTGCGCGCTTCACACCGATAGTTCGAACGATTATTCCTGTCATGGCCGGCACCGGCAAAATGAACTTTGCGCGCTTCGCTATTTTTTCGAGCATCGGTGGAATCGCCTGGGCGTTCAGCATGACCACCTTGGGGTATTTCCTGGGCAAGATTGAGTGGGTTCAAAAGAACTTGGAAATCATCGCCCTCATTATCGTGGCGATTTCTGTTATCCCCATTTTTCGGGAATTGCGCAAGGCGCGAAACTCACCAGACTCAACTGAGTAATACCGGCAAGAGGAGAAACCCTCGACCGGATTGAGAAAGCTAGAGCCCGAGATCCTCAAGTGAGTACGCCGCGAAGTACGGCAAGCCGGCTTCGGCAATCGTCGGGGCAGCGCCGCGTTCGACCACTACAGCAACGGCCACAACGTCGGCTCCGGCTGCACGCAACGCCTCGACAGCAGTGAGAACCGATCCGCCCGTAGTGGAGGTGTCTTCTACCGCTAAGACCTTGCGACCAGCAACGTCTGGTCCTTCAACACGGCGTTGCAAACCATGTTGCTTTTCACTCTTGCGAACGATGAAGGCGTCCAGCTTGCGCCCTTGGGCAGCAGCCGCATGCAACATCGCTCCGGCAACCGGGTCCGCACCAAGCGTGAGACCGCCCACCGCATCGAATTCAATGTCCTTGGTGACGTCCAACATGACGCGGCCGACCAAAGGCGCAGCCACGGCATCCAACGTGACGCGACGAAGGTCAACGTAGTAATCGGCTTCACGCCCCGAAGACAAAATCACTGTGCCGTGGACAACAGCTTTGTCGAGGATTTCTTGGCGCAAGGCATCGCGGTCTGAGTTAGTCACGCTTTGAGCCTAACGAACCCGCACTAGACCGCTAACTAAGCCTTCTTTGCGTGTCAAACCAGTTCAGCATGAGGTCCGCCATGTTCACCGAGGTGATCGTCGCGCCCAAGTCGCCACCCGAGCGCGTCGTGCCACCCGGGAAGGTGTGGCCGCCTCCCACAGCCAGCAATACCTGCGTGGCGGCCTTGCAGCCAGCCCAGGTCCGCAAAATTGCATCGGGAGCCAGGTTGGTGTCGGTGAAAGTAGGTTGGCAACCATTGCCCTGCGCCCAATAGGTCATCACCTCTTCCACGCCACCGAAGAAAGCGACCTTTCCCCTATTGACGGGATCGGGTTTGTTGGGAACGCCGTCAATGCCGTTGTAAAAGGCGAGTTCATCCTTTGTGCCGTGATAGGCGTAAATCGGAATGGGGAATCTCTGGAAGGTGGGATCAACCAAGTTGACCCCACCGCCGGGAGCGATCGCCGCAAATCGTTCGCTGTCCGCTTGTCCAATCCACGTCGTCATTGCTCCACCTGAGGAAAAACCCGTTGCAAAAATGCGATTCTGATCAATACAGAACTCGCTGGAGAGCTTGTCCAGCATCGCATTAGTGAACGAAACGTCATCTGGAGTGGTACCAATGCCTGGAACCGTCCAGCGCGCAGTATCGGCGCCGGCCGTATCGCCCTGTGGTGCAACAACGATGTAGTTGCGAGCATTCGCTTTGGCCGACAAGTTGCTGCTGAAGTCATCAATGGATTGTGGATCTCCACCGGCACCGTGGTAGTTGACGATGATCGGAAGGGCGACATCGCCGGAATAGGTTGCTGGAACCCATACGCGATAGGTGCGGTTGAGGCCTTCAAAGGTCAGTTGGTCATCCACGACACCCTTGCGCGCCGACGCTGGCTTGGGACACGGAGCGGCTGCAGTTGTTGCACTCGACGAGCCGGCAGGCGAGCTCACTTCCGCCTGACCCGTGGTCACCTTGGTGCACCCAGCCAAGGCGAGCCCGGCAACGGTCAAAATCACGAGAGTGGGGAATTTCGGCATGAACATGAAACCATCATCGCAAATGCCCTAGACATCGCAAGGTAAACAACCAAACCGCAACCTAGGAGTTTTTCGCGTACGGTAGAGCGGTGCCTGAATCCCCCCGCCCTTGGCTTGCTCCCCACCTACGCAGTCTTGGCACGACCATCTTCGCCGAGATGTCCGCGTTGGCCCTGGCGACCGATTCGATTAACTTGGGCCAAGGCTTTCCTGACACGGACGGTCCAGAATCCATTCGCGAAGCCGCCGTTGACGCGTTGCGAGCGGGCAAAGGAAACCAATACCCACCAGGCATTGGGATCCCCGAACTTCGCCAGGCCGTGGCTCGGCATCAAATGCGTTGGTACAACCACGTCGTTGATCCCGACACTGAAGTCTTGATCACTGCAGGTGCCACAGAGGCGCTCGCCGGTGCCATCTTGGCACTGGTTGATGAAGGTGACGAAGTCATCGCTCTTGAGCCGTACTACGACTCTTACGCGGCGTGCATCGCGATGGCCCGAGGTGTGCGCGTACCTGTGACGCTTCGTGCACCCGACTTTCGTATTGACATCGATGCTCTCAAGGCAGCTGTTACCCCTCGCACCACAATGCTCTTGGTCAACTCACCACACAACCCAACGGGCATGGCGCTAACCGATCAGGAACGTCAGGCCATTTGCGACATTGCCATCGAACACGACCTCGTCGTCGTCAGCGATGAGGTGTACGAGCACTTGATCTTTGATGGCAAGTCCCACGTTCCACTAGCCACCATGCCAGGCATGGCCGAGCGCACTGTGACGATTAGTTCAGCAGGCAAAACGTTTTCTTACACTGGTTGGAAAATAGGGTGGGCTATTGCCGCACCAGAACTTTTGGCTGCAGTTCGCACCACCAAACAGTTCCTCACCTACGTCTCCGGTGGACCTTTTCAATACGCCATGGCGCAAGCACTGGACCTTCCCGACCAGTACTACCGCAACTTCACTGCTGACCTGCAAGCTAAGCGTGATCTACTCGCTAACGGGCTGAGCGAACTCGGGTTTGGGGTGACGATGCCGGAAGGGACGTACTTCATCACCACCGATATCTCTCCACTGGGCTTTAGTGATGGCTTGGAATTTTGCCGTCAGCTCCCCGATCTCGCCAGAGTCGTCGCCATCCCACATCAAGTCTTTTACGACAACGTCGATGCGGGTAAACCACTGGTTCGTTGGGCATTTTGTAAACAAGAGTCCGTACTCAACGAAGCGTTAGTACGACTAGCCGTACTTAAGAACCGCTGACACCGAGCGGCCAACGGCCCAACATTTCATCGCGCACCGAACCGGTCTGGGCTTGCACTAGGAAGAAAAGCGCTTCGCGAGCCCAGCGTTGTGCTGGGTTATCCAAGGCAATCGCTGATCCGCCGGTCGCGGCAACCATTGCTGCTGTTACTTCATGGGCCAGAAGCAAACTCATGGCCCGAACCCGCAGTCTTTCTTCATGGGCGTCATCGGCAGCAACTTCATCCACTAAGTGATACGCCAAGGTGCGCAATTGGTCTACTCGAAGGGCAAATTCGTGACCGGCATCAACTGCGCGGGCCAGCGACTTTTGCTCACCCAGGTCGATCAACGCTCTACTTACACGGTCAAGCAGCCCAAAAACCGCAGGAGAGGTGTTCACGGTTCGGTTGGTGTCATCGCGATGCCACTGCTCAAGGGGACTCACTCGCACCACTTCGTCTTCGGTCACCAACATGGAGTTCAACTGCACGGCCACCGTGCGCGTTCCACCCATCACCATCAGGGGCAGCGGTCCGCTTGCAGAAAGACCTGCCCGCTGGCGAGCAGGAATTAGCGTTTCCACGACACGCCCATCGGTGGTTTCGGCCATCAGCGCGAGCACATCGGTCACACCCCAACCAGTTACCCA
This sequence comes from Actinomycetota bacterium, assembly GCA_026392555.1. GTDB lineage: Bacteria > Actinomycetota > Actinomycetes > UBA12327 > UBA12327 > AcAMD-2. Next base: position 4,600 of record JAPLBW010000024.1, on the reverse strand, counting down.
GTCAAGGTGACCGGTAAATCGCCACCCGTCGCCATGTGGTTCAGCCACCACTTGAGGCGGTCCTGGTCGACGCAAATGCGCGAATGCTACGGCGCCAAGGGCTCGACCTGAACACACTTTGCGACGCCAGCGATCGTGTAGGTCCACATTGTCGGTCGTTAAGACCGCATCAAGCGCAGAGCGGTGTTGAGTCACCACGAACCACGTGGTTCCGCACGCCCCTGCTAATAATTCGGTAACGCCGAGAGTCTCGGCAAGCGCGCGCGCCGCCTGGACCAGTCGATGCTCATCTCCTTGAGCTGTCATTGCGGATCAGACCGCCACACCACAAGCGCGCCACCTTCTGGAAGGGGGATTAATTCTCGACGCCGAGCCATCCGGCCATCAAGTTCGTCCTGGAGCATCAACACCATGGCCCGCAAGTGGTCGACTTCAGCTTCTAATTCCATGACGCGCTTGATGCCTTCGAGGTTCAAGCCGGTTTGCGCCAACGTTTGTACGTGTTGGAGGCGACGCACATCAATGAGTGAATACCGGCGGCCACCCGGAGTGCGTTGTGGCGAGACCAATCCCATCCGGTCATATTGCCGCAAGGTCTGCGGGTGGAGACCAGAAAGTTGTGCGGCAACAGAGATCACAAACACCGGAGTGCCGTCGTTGTGTTCTGCAAAGCGAGCTTCCATCTACCTCACCCCTGCCCAAACAAATCAGCACGCAAGTCAATATCTGCGGTGGCATCGCGTAACGCTTCAACCGCCGCCTTCATCGGATCAGTCAAGCGTTGCGGGATAACAACGTCAACCGTGACGAGCAAATCTCCGTCGCCGGACTTGCCGCTACGCACGCCCGCGCCCTTGACCCGAAACTTTTTGCCACTGGCAGTGCCCGGCGGAATACGTAACGTCACAGCATCGCCATGCAACGTCGGAACACGCACATCCGCGCCCAAAGCGGCTTCCGAAAAACTCAAGGGAACCGTCAGCGTGAGGTTCTTTCCCGAGCGGCCAAAGAGTCGGTGTGGCACCACGTTGACAGTGACAAACAAGTCACCAGCGGGCGCACCTGTTTCACCGGCGCCGCCCTTGCCTTTGAGCCGAATGCGCTGACCATCACTGACGCCCTGGGGCAATCGAGCGTTGATCGTTCGTGTTTGTGCCGAAATTCCTCGACCACGGCAACCAGTGCAAGGGGATTCGGCCACCCGCCCACGGCCTTGGCACGCACTGCACGGTTCGGCGAAGGCAAATCCACCAGCATTGCGACTGACTTGACCAGTTCCCTGGCATGAACCACATTGCGCAATCCGCGTTCCTGGTTGGGCGCCACTGCCGGCACACGTCGCACACGCCGTGTCCGTTGTCACGCGCAGGGAAACCGTTGCGCCATCCATGGCATTAACAAAACTGACGGTGGTTTGCGTTTCGAAGTCAGCGCCACGTCGCGGGCCACGTCGACGACCGCGACCGCCACCAAAGAGGTCGCCGAATACGTCGCCAAAACCGCCGCCTTGACCACCGAACATGTCATTGACGTCAAACCCGCCCGCTCCACCGTTTGGTGCGCGGTAGCCACCCGACGCGGACGTGGCGCGCACTTCGTCGTATTCCCCACGACGAGCTGGATCGCTTAAGACTGAATGCGCTTCGGAAATTTCCTTGAAGCGCTCTTCAGCCCCGGCATCACCTTTGTTTTTATCGGGATGAAATTCCACCGCGAGCTTGCGATACGCCTTTTTAATGGCATCCGCATCAGCGTTCTTAGGGACACCAAGAGCGGCGTAGTAGTCCTTTTCAATAAAGTCTTTAACCGACATCGGTGTCCCCTCCTCTCCTGCTTACATCATCTGCGGGGAAATTGCGGTCTGCAGAAATCCAGCGTTATTCGGGTTCGGCGACAGCCACACGTGCTGGTCGAACGACCTTGTCCCGAAAGCGATAACCGGGTTGGAATACCTCAACGCAGGTCGCCGCAGTGACTTCGTCGGAATGACTATGCGCAATGGCTTCGTGAACCATGGGATCAAAGGCCTCGCCCACTTCGCCAAAAGTTTCCAAACCCAGCCGAGCCACGGTGGCCTCGAGTGATTCGCCAACTAACTTGAAGCCGCCCTCTAACTCACCGTGGGTGCGAGCACGGCCAATGTCATCGAGCACGGGCAACAACTCCGACAACACGGCAGCCACGGCCAGGTCGCGAGAGGCTTCCCGGTCACGATCGACGCGCTTGCGGTAGTTCGCGTACTCAGCCTGCAGGCGCTGTAGATCAGCTGTGCGCTCGTCGAGGTCACGAGTTAGGGCATCGGCATCGGCATCGGATTCGGTGTCAGTATTTTTCGCCAAACTTTCCTGAAGTTCGGCCAACTCTGCATCGAGCGGATCAACCGCAGGATCAACACTTTCGGGTTGATCCTGCGGCTGGTCAGGCGAACTCACTTGTCTTCATCCTCATCAACGATTTCGGCATCAACCACAGCCTCGTCATCAACGAATTCGGGCTCTTCAGCTGAACCAGCGGAAGCATTTTGCGCATACATCGCAGCGCCCAATGCCTGGCTCGCTGTCGAGGCCTTCTCGGTGGCTGCCTTGATGGCATCCATGTCGTTGCCTTCGAGGGTGGTCTTCAATTCAGCCAACGCTGACTCGACTTCGCCACGAGTATCTTCTGGGAGTTTGTCTTCGTTCTCCTTGATGAACTTCTCAGTCGAGTACACCAGGGATTCACCGGTATTACGAATTTCAACTTCCTCGCGACGCTGGCGATCTTCATCAGCGTGAGCTTCAGCATCGCGCATCATCTTGTCGATCTCGTCCTTGGACAGTGCCGAACCACCCGTGATCTGCATGGACTGTTCCTTGCCGGTCCCCAGGTCCTTAGCCGTCACATGCACGATGCCATTGGCGTCGATGTCAAAGGTGACTTCGACTTGCGGAACACCACGAGGTGCTGGTGGCAAGCCCGTGAGTTCAAAGGTGCCAAGTCGCTTGTTGGCCGAAGCCAATTCGCGCTCGCCTTGATACACCTGAATCTGCACCGATGGTTGATTGTCATCAGCAGTGGTGAATATCTCTGAACGCTTGGTGGGGATCGTGGTGTTGCGTTCGATCAAGCGCGTCATGATGCCGCCCTTGGTCTCAATACCCAGTGACAGTGGCGTGACGTCGAGGAGCAAAACATCCTTGACTTCACCCTTGAGCACACCGGCCTGTAGGGCAGCGCCGACAGCAACGACTTCGTCAGGGTTGACGCCCTTGCTGGGCTCCTTGCCGCCGGTCAAGCCCTTGACCAATTCGGTCACTGCGGGCATACGCGTTGATCCACCGACCAGAACGATCTGATCAATGTCAGCGACCTTGACGCCGCCGTCTTTGATGACACGTTCGAACGGTGCCTTGCAGCGCGCGAGCAGATCGGCCGTCAAAGACTCGAACTGCGCGCGAGTGATCTGCTCATCCAAGAACAACGGGTTCTTCTCGGCATCCACCGTGATGTAGGGCAGGTTGATCGAGGTTTGCTGCGAACTCGACAGCTCAATCTTGGCCTTTTCAGCGGCCTCACGAATGCGCTGCATCGCCATCTTGTCTTTGGCCAAGTCGATGCCATTAGCGGCCCGGAAGGTCGTGACGAGGTGATCTACCAACGCCTGGTCCCAGTCGTCACCACCGAGTTGGTTATCGCCACTGGTTGACTTGACTTCGACCACGCCATCGCCAATTTCGAGCAGTGACACGTCGAAGGTTCCACCACCGAGGTCGAATACCAAAATGGTTTGTTCCACATCAGCTTTGTCCAAGCCATACGCCAGTGCTGCTGCAGTGGGCTCGTTAATGATGCGCAAGACGTTGAGTCCAGCGATCTCGCCGGCTTCCTTCGTTGCTTGCCGCTCGGAGTCATTGAAGTACGCCGGCACCGTGATGACTGCATCGCTGACGGGTTCACCCAGGTACGCCTCTGCATCGCGCTTGAGCTTTTGCAAAACACGCGCGCTGATTTCTTGTGGCGAGTAGGCCTTGCCATCAATGTCAGCGGTCTTCCACGTGGTGCCCATGTGGCGCTTGACCGACCGAATCGTGCGATCCACGTTGGTGACGGCTTGGCGCTTGGCGACTTCACCCACCAGCACTTCACCATTTTTGGCGAACGCGACGATGGACGCGGTGGTGCGCGATCCTTCGGCGTTAGCGATAACGGTGGGTTCGCCACCTTCGAGTACGGCCACCACAGAGTTGGTGGTTCCTAGGTCGATGCCTACGGCACGAGCCATGTCTTGCCTCCGAATTACTGGTTCTTATCTGGGGAAGTCCCCCACCCGCTTGCCCTATTCTCAAGGTTGAGTCGAGGTGGCGCAACTTCACTCATACTAACCGGCGCAGGGTAAAGACTATTCCCTGGGGTGCCGAGAAATTACTGACCTTTAGGCTGAGGCTTGAACTAGGTGTTAGCCCCTACCGTCATAAAGGCAGTCGAATCCAGCGACTGCACTAAAAGAGGAGTGTTTCCATGGCTAGCCGCACCCGGACCAGCGTTGCTCTCGCCCTCGTGGGGGCCCTTGCTTCTGCTGGGCTTGCCCTGGGCAGCCAGAGCCCAGCACTAGCCTCAATTT
>JAPLBW010000115.1 GCA_026392555.1 Actinomycetota bacterium | reverse complement strand
GGTCGAGCCCGACCACGAAGTTGTTCAATCGAGGATTGATCACCCCAGGATTCGAGGCGACTTCCTACCACGTTCTTTTTTGGTTCGGCTGGGGTAGAACTTTCCGATTCGATCAGGTCAGCGAGGGCTTCTTTGTTCGTTGCTGTCTGTCGCGAGGGCTGAGCGCGAGCGGTAATGAAACTCCACTCATCATCGCCAGTCGAATCACTGGGTTCTCTCATTCGGCGGTGCCCTCCCTGGTTTCCCCTTGAGTCAGCGTAGGCGTGGCGAGGGGTTGGTGCGCGCGGGCATCGGATTAACGTCCTTGGCGCGTTGCCCCAGGGGTAGGCCCTTGTTCTTATGGTTCTTAAGTAAGGTCGGCTTATGACAAAAACATCCAAGATTCTTGCGCTGTGCGCGCTCATTTCGTTGGCCGTGGCTGGGTGCTCGAGCTCCTCGAGTGATTCCAATGCCACCGCTACCCCCGCGCTGACCGGCACCGTCCGCATTGGTGTGGAAGCCCCCATTTCCGGGGACCAGGCTGACACTGGCAAAGGCATGATCAACGGTGCCCAACTGGCGGCTGACCAGCTCAATGTCAAGGGTGGCATTAACGGCAAGAAGGTCGTGATCGTTCCTATTGACGATGCAGCAGATGCCGTCGTCGGTGTCAAAGCGGCTACCGCTGCGATCAAGGCGGGCCTGGATGGCGTCGTTGGCCCCTATAACTCCGGCGCCGGTGCCAAGACTTTGCCGCTGTACATCAAGGCTGGTCTCACCCCTATTCGTTTGACGTCTAACAGCACCACAACCAATGGATTGGGTTACACCCTCCAGCCGATGGACTATCAAATCGTTCCCGTGGCAACCGAAGCAGTCACGAAGTGGCTGAAGGCTAAGACTGCAGTCTTGGTGTTTGACTCAACTCCCGGCTACACGGCCACCACCGATGCCAAGTTGAAGGCAAGTTTGGAAAAGGCCGGTGTCACGGTCAAGGCCAATGTGGGTATTGCTCCTGGAGCTAAGTCGTACGCGTCACAGGTGAAAGCCGCTGCTGCGTTGAACCCGGATGTCGTGTACTTGGTGATGTATTCACCTGAGGCCGGATCGATTGCCAAGACGATGTATGACACGAAGGTCCCCGCGAAGTGTGTTGCTGACTACGCAGCAGACGACCCCATCTTCGTCACAACTGCTGGAATCCCTGCGGCCAAGGCGTGCCCCGTCATTGGTGTTCCATCGCCAAGCGAATTCCCCAACGGCCCTGAGTTTGTCAGTCAGTACAAGGCCGCTTTTGGCGAAGAGCCCGGCACGTGGAGCCCGTACACCTTTGACTCGTTGAACTTGCTGGCTAAGGCCGCCGAGGAAACGGGTGGCTTTGATGCCAAGAAGCTCAAGGCCAACTTGGACGCGGTCAAGGGCTGGGAAGGCGTGACCGGTTCGGTGACGATCGACGCTGCCAACGGTAACCGTGATCCAGCAACACTTGTCGTACTCGACGTCACCGAAGCTGGTGAGTTGCAGATCGATAAGGCATGGTCAAAGGCTGTGGGAGCCGACTACTAGAAATACCTCGTTAAATAGATCAGCGGCTGGGATTGAAAAATCCCAGCCGCTGATCTATTGGTTGGGATTGTC
>JAPLBW010000046.1 GCA_026392555.1 Actinomycetota bacterium | reverse complement strand
GAGATTCGTTTTCGCGTAGTAACCGCCAGTAGCGCTCGGCCCATCGTGCGTGGTCCTCACGATCGTTACACCCGTGACAGGGATGCCGCCGCAGTTGAGCGCGAAGGTCGAGGATCTGCTCGTCATCGTTGGTGCCGCCGCCCTTGCGTTTGCGCTCCGGGTTGCTTACCTCGGGGGTGAGTGTGCGCAATAACGTCGTTAATTCCTTGCGCGACGCAGCATTGCGGGGTGAAAAGTTGCGCGGAATGGCAAGTCGAGCAACCGGCTTAACGGGAATGGCCACCTCAACGGCTGATAGTCGTCGAAGCTGCTTCTCCGAGGTCAACACTTGTGGGCGGGGACCGTCGAGTCGTTCAGCGGTGGGGTTGTCGATCACCACTGCTGTCAGGGCCCGCTTTCCCTGCCCCAAGACGATGACATCACCAACTTCTAGTTGCTCAAGCGCGGCAGCAGACTCGGCCTTGCGCTGTGCGGACCCAAGTTTGGAAAGGTCGGCCTCTCGATCGCTCAGAGCGCGACGCAGACCTGCATACTCGGTGAAATCTCCGAGGTGGCACGTCATCTCACCGAGGTATTCGCTCAGGTGTTCCTCGTTGCGACGTTGATGGCGAACCAGTCCGATCACTCCGCGGTCGGCTTGGAACTGGGCAAACGATGTTTCCAAGAGAGTTCGGGCTTGCTGGCGACCAAACTGCCCCACCAGGTTGACCGCCATGTTGTAAGACGGCTTGAAGGACGAATTCAAGGGATAGGTGCGCGTGGAGGCAAGTCCTGCCAACGCATTGGGATCAAGTCCGCGATGCCAAGCCACCACCGCGTGACCTTCGATATCGATACCTCGGCGCCCTGCTCGACCAGTGAGCTGGGTGTACTCCCCCGGTGTTACTTCCACGTGGGATTCGCCATTCCATTTCACTAAGCGCTCCAGCAACACCGAGCGCGCCGGCATGTTGATACCGAGAGCCAACGTTTCGGTCGCGAAAACCACCTTGACTAGGCCTCGGGTGAACAGTTCTTCGACGACCTCCTTGAACATCGGCAACATGCCGGCATGGTGGGCGGCAATCCCTCGCCCCAGTGCATGTTCAAAGTCGGCGTATCCCAGGATCGAGAGGTCCTCGGGCGGAATGCTCGCACAACGCTGCGCTGCGAACGCCTCAATCTCGGTGCGTTCAGCCTCTGACGTGAGCCGAACTCCACTTCTTAGTAGGTGCGACACGGCGGAGTTGCATCCGTTGCGGCTGAAAACAAAGATGATGGCCGGTAGCAGGTCTGCACGTTCCAACCTGATGACTTCTTCCACGCGGTCTGGTTCGCGCTGACTCGCGGTGCGCCCTCGCCGATTATTTCTGCCGCCTTGTCCAGAAAACTTGCGGTTGCGGTCCTGGAAGCGTTGATCTTCGATATCTTGTCGTGCCAACGAAATCAATTCGGGATTGACCACTTCTTGATCGTCATCAATGAAGAGGTCATACATTCGATCGTTAGTAAGGACGTGTTGCCAGAGTGGGACTGGTCGACGTTCGCTGACGACTACATCAACATTTCCCCGAACTGTGCCAAGCCATTCGCCAAATTCCTCAGCGTTGCTGACGGTCGCGGACAGCGCTACAACGGTAACCGTCTCGTCCAGGTGAATGATGACTTCTTCCCAGACTCCGCCGCGGAACCGATCGGCCAAGTAGTGCACCTCGTCCATGACCACATGCGTGAGACCGTGGAGTGTGTGGCTATCGGCGTAAAGCATGTTGCGCAGAACCTCGGTGGTCATGACCACTATGGGCGCTTCGCCATTCACGGAGTTGTCGCCGGTCAGTAGCCCTACGTTCTCGGCGCCGTAGCGTGCGGACAGATCAGCGAACTTTTGATTCGACAACGCTTTGATGGGCGTGGTGTAAAAGCATTTGGTGCCACCATGAATCGCAAGATGGCAGGCAAACTCCCCGACGATGGTCTTGCCTGCACCGGTGGGTGCCGCGACCAGGACAGTACGCCCAGATTCGAGCGCCTGGCATGCTTCGATTTGAAAATCGTCAAGGGGAAAATCAAGCTGGCGTTCAAAATCAGCGAACGCCGACTTAGCTTGCGTTGCTCGCTTTTTTGATGCGGCAAATCGTTCGGCCGGACTCAGGGTCATGAGTCGGCGTCTCGCCGCCTGCGGTCATTGAACCAAGCAATGGCAAAGGCGATGAAAAGCAAAATCAACATGGGCGTTGCCAGGGCCAACATCGTCCACGGGTCGCCGGTGGGTGTCGCAACGGCGGCGAAGACGAACACTGCGAAAGTGATTCCGCGCCACCAGGTACGCAATCGCTCGGCGGTCAAGATTCCCACGGCGTTAAGCAACACCACGAATACTGGGAGCAAGAAAGCCACGCCAAATACCAGCAGCATGCGGGTGACAAAGGTGAAGTACTCGCTCACCGTGATCAGGTTGGTGAAGTTTTCCGGAGTAAATCCAAGCAGGATCTGCAACCCCTTGGGTAGGAATGCATACGCAAGCCACACCCCAGCGGCAAAAAGTGGTACCGCAGCGGCCAAGAATATGACCGTCCATCGCTTCTCACGCTTGTGTAGGCCGGGCGTAATAAAGGCCCAGATCTCATAAAGCCAGATCGGACTCGTCGCAACGATGCCGGCGACGACGGTGACCTGCAACTGCAACGTGAACGGAGTGGCGATACCGGTGATTACTCGGTCGGGAACTTCTACGCCACTCGCGGCTCCACTGCGTTGGAACTCTTCCCACGGCCGGCGCACCAGATCGATCAAGGGTTCATATAAGAACCATGCAACCGTGGTTCCAATGGCAATCGCGATGGCGCTGATGACGAGCCTACGACGTAACTCACGCAGATGTTCCAGCAGCGGCATGGCCGCCTGTGGGTTGGATGTTGCCTTGCTTCGACGATTGGTCTTAGGCAAGGGCGTATCAGACGTGGTCACGAGCTAGGGATTACGAGTCAGTCGACTTGGGTTCCGCGGGTGGGGTTGATTCCGCGGGTGGGGTTGATTCCGCGTCATCCTCGCCCGTCGTGGTCATTTCCTTCTTGAAGACGCGAAGGGACTGCCCCAAACCCTTGGCAAGATCTGGCAAACGACGAGCGCCAAAAAGCAACAAAACGATCAACAGCAGTATGAGGATCTCGCCGCCGCGGATATTTCCGAACATGTGGTCTCTCCCCTTCGTGGTTGAGACCACCCTACGCCTGCAGAGGTCTTGGGGCGCATAGGAGGCGGTTAGGCGCGCTCGCTATCCAAGGTCTGCAGCGATGCCGCCAGCAAGTCGTCGTGGGACAGCAGGAGCGCAAAATCGAGCAGTTCGTCATAGGTCAGGGGTGCACCCGTGTGCTCCTCGAGGGCCTCGGCGGGCAGGTCCCAACGCTCAACGCTGACTCCACCGGAGATCAGCAGAGCTACGACGTCGTCATCGGCACTCTTGGTAACCCGTTCCTGACACTGTGGGCAGGAAAATGAGTAGTTGGTCAACTCAGCGCGGTTGGACACCACCAACTTGATCTGGATGGGTGTCAAGGTCACATCAGCGCACATCGGGCACGAAGCCTTGATGGTCGTCATGTCTGCCTCCCTAGGAGCATCCGGGTTGAATGCTCTGCAGGAAATATCGGCGAGGGGGT
>JAPLBW010000082.1:430-4865 GCA_026392555.1 Actinomycetota bacterium | reverse complement strand
CAAACACTCAACAAAGTCATCTGGATCGCTTGGAGTAGTGCGAGAGTTTTTCTTGAGGGTGCTCGAGGTAGCGGAGGTTTTCTGGGTTAATCCCCAGGTCCACGTACCAATCCCAGCGGGCCTTGAGCCAGTACTCGTGCCAGTCTTCGTCCGTTCCTGGCTCAACGAAGAATTCCATCTCCATCTGCTCGAACTCACGGGTGCGGAAGATAAAGTTGCCCGGCGTAATTTCGTTACGGAACGATTTGCCGATCTGACCGATGCCAAACGGTGGCTTCTTACGCGAGCTTCCCTGCACGTTGGCGAAGTTGACGAAGATTCCCTGAGCGGTTTCTGGACGCAAGTAGTGCATGCCGGATTCGTCTTCGACCGGACCCAGCTGAGTGCGCAGCAGCCCGTTGAATTCGCGAGGCTCAGTCCACTCCCCCTTGGTTCCACAGCTGGGGCACGGGATATCGGCTAGACCGTTTTCAGGCTTGCGATTTTTGCGCGCTTCAAATTCTTCTTCGAGTTGGTCCGCACGAAAGCGCTTGTGACACGACAAGCATTCCGTCAGTGGGTCAACGAATGCGTTGACGTGGCCCGAGGCCACCCACACAGCCGGCGACAAGATCACCGAAGAGTCAATACCGACAATGTCATCGCGACCGCGAACCATGGTTTGCCACCACTGGCGCTTGATGTTTTCCTTCAGCTCCACGCCCAAGGGCCCGTAGTCCCAGGCGGAGCGGGTCCCGCCATAAATCTCGCTACAGGGATAAACAAATCCGCGGCGCTTGGACAGGGAAACGATTGCGTCTACGCGATTGGTCGCCATGAGTGCTCCATCCGGCTGGCTGTCGGCGGTGCGCAACGGCAAGTTGCCGTGCACGTCAGGAAAGCAAGGCTAGTGTTGAGCACGCTTAGATTGCGTACCCGCCTCGCCTATTCCTAGGAGCCACCGTGAGCTCGGCCGACACCCCGCCGGAGTACACCTCCCCCTTGGCTCGCGCCATTGCTGCTCGATCGATGCCGCTGCTGGTCCGAATTACGGCCTTGCCTCGGTGGGTCTTCGTCGTGGGACTGACCGCACTGCTGGTCGGCGGGCTACTGCTCAATAACCCCATAGGCGGGGTCCTGTTACTGATTTTGGCCACCTTTATCGGCTGGCTCCTGCTGCTGTCCTGGCCCGTCGTGGCCCCAAAAGGGCGACTCTTACGCCTGCTGGTCGTGCTTGCCGTGGCCGGCGTAGGAATCTCACAGATCGTTGGCTAACCCCGACGAGCACGTTGATGGTCCATAGGTGATAATGATTATCATGACCAATAAGAAACTGCTTCGACCTGTTGTGCTCTGCTCCGTTGGACTACTCCTTGGAAGCATCACCCTCACAGCGTGCGGATCGACCGAGACAGCCTCGCCTCAGCCGATCTCGATCGTGTCTTCGTTTTACCCCCTTCAATTTGTCGCTGAGCAAATCGGTGGTGACAATGTTTCCGTCGCCAATCTGACCCCGCCTGGGGCAGAACCTCACGACCTCGAACTCACTCCACAACAAACAGCTGCCATCGGTGATGCGCAACTAGTTATCTATTTGGGTGGTTTTCAATCCGCCGTTGACGAGGCAGTCAAGCAGGAAGCGAGCAAGACGTCCCTCGATGCCGGTCAAGGACTGACAACGCTTGCACCCACACAGTCGGAAATCGATGAGGCACGCGAGGAAGGCGAGAGTGCCCCCGTCGCAGATCCACACATTTGGCTTGACCCAAACTTAATGATCTCCGTGGCCCAGCGCGTGACAAAGAAGTTGACGGCTCTCAATCCGGGCGAGGCCAAAACCTTCGCTGCCAACCTCACCACACTGACAGCTCAACTGAAAAAGGTAGACAGCGACTGGAAGGCAGGAACGAAGTCGTGCGAAAGCCGTGACCTCGTCGTAAGCCATGAAGCCTTTGGCTACCTAGTCAAGCGCTACCAGTTCAAACAAGTCGGAATTGGCGGGCTATCTCCTGATACCGAGCCCAGCGCTGCCAAAGTCGCTGAAGTTTCAGACTTTGTCAACGAGAACGACGTGAAAACCATCTATTACGAAACACTCGTTGATCCCAAGGTGGCCGAAACGGTAGCCACCGAAACGGGTGCCAACACCGCCGTGCTTGATCCGATTGAAGGGCTCGTTCAAGGCAGTTCGCAAGACTACCTATCCATCATGCGGACTAACCTAAGCAATGTAAAAAAGGGGCAGGGCTGTAAGTGAATTTAGGTTCCAGCGCGAAGCGGGGTCAGGTCCCTCACCTGGCCCCCTTCGTCATGGAAAAAGCGAGTATAGAAATTGATGGCAACCGAATACTCAATGACATAAGTCTTCGCATTGAAGCCGGCGACTTTGTTGCAATCCTTGGTGAAAACGGGTCAGGAAAGACCACACTCCTGAGAAGTTTGGTTGGTCTACTCCCCCTAACCCTGGGCTCTCTGACTGTCTACGGACAACCCATTGAACATTTCTCGCAGTGGTCATCCATCGCCTACGTTCCGCAAAGACTCATGGCTCAAACGGCAGTTCCGGTATCGGTGGAAGAAGCTGTTATGGCTGCACGCATCTCGCCATCGCGACGATTCACAAGGGACGTACACCTGCGGGGTGCGACTCAGGCCGCCCTAGAAACGGTGGGGCTGTGGTCACGGCGAAATGACCGGCTGGACACTCTCTCCGGCGGACAGCAGCGTCGCGTCATGGTGGCCCGGGCCCTGGCCTGCGAAGCCAGCACACTGATTTTGGATGAGCCAACAGCTGGTATCGATGCAGACAGTGAACTTCGCATGGCAGATACGCTGGCCGATCTACATTCAGCCGGAAAAACCATCATCTTGGTCACCCACGATCTTGGTCCCATTACGGATATGGCGAACCACGTCATTGTGGTCGGAGGCAAGGGAACTAACTCGGTTCTCTACGACGGCCCCGCACCCCCTCCGCGTGAAATCTACGATCACGTCTGGCACCACCATGACGACGAACCAGACCCGCGCGGTACCAATCCTAGTGGATTAGTGAGTGGGCCATGAACATGTTCAGTTATGACTTCATGCAGCGCGCCTTTATCGCTGCAGCGATCATTGGCGTTGTCGCACCACTCATCGGAGTCTTTCTCGTCCAACGACGATTGACCCTGCTCGGCGATGGCATGGGACACGTTGCCCTGACCGGAGTCGGGCTGTCCTTTCTCGTGGGAAGCGCAGCTATTCCCACGGCACTCGTTCTAGCCGTTGCTGGTGCCATCCTCATCGAACTCATTCGAGCCCGCAGTCGAGCTGCTGGGGATCTGGCTCTAGCACTGGTCTTTTACGGTGGAATTGCCGGAGGCGTGTTCTTTACCTCACTAGCCGGTGGGAAATCCTCCACAGCGCTGAATCAATATTTGTTCGGCTCACTATCAACGGTCTCAACGACTGATCTCATCGCGCTAGCCCTTGCCGGGAGTGCAGTTCTAGGGGTTCTGGCTGTATTTGGCAAAGAACTTTTCGCTGTGAGCTTGGATCCAGACACCGCACACACTCAAGGAATTGCGGTGACCAGGATGAGTGCATTGCTGACTGCTCTGGCAGCGGTAACGGTTGTCATCGGGATGCGCACCGTCGGCCTGCTGCTGGTCAGCGCCATCATGATTATTCCCGTCGCGGCTTCTCAGCAACTCACGAAAAGCTTTAGAGCTAGTGCGCAGGGAGGCGTTGTGGTTGGGGTCATTGCTGCCATAGGAGGCCTTATCGCCTCTTTTCAACTGGATGTTCCACCTGGGCCAATGATCGTCTTCGTGGCCCTAGGAATCTTCCTGGTATCGGCAGGGGCTAAATCGCTTCGTCGCACCCGCTAACTCACCACCACCCATATGCTTATGTGCTAATGTAAGCATATGCCTAGTTCACCGTCGTCTGAAGACTTTTTCTCCGATGAAGTCTTTGATGCGACAGCCGAATTGTTTAAGTCTTTAGCAAGCCCGTTGCGACTAGCCATTGTTAACTCCGTGCACGAGCACCCTAAGTGCGTCCATGAGCTGGTGGACGAACTTGGTGTGAGCCAGCCTCTGGTATCTCAGCATTTGCGCGTGCTCAGAGCTGCGCGAGTTGTGCATGGAAATCGTCGGGGCCGCGAGATCACGTACGAGCTCACCGACCATCACATCGGCCACATTGTTGGAGACGCCTTGGCTCACACCGGGGAGCACGACGATGAGTGACGCTCTGCCTCAAATCCGCAAAACCAAACAACGGACCAGCGTCCTAATGTCTCTAGGCAAGATGTCAACGTTCCAAAGTGCACAGGAAATCTATGCTGTGCTCAAACAAGAAAACCAAAGCATCGGGTTGACCACCGTCTACCGCACGCTCGCATCATTAGCGGAGCAAGGAGAGATCGATAGGATCCGCCGCGCTGATGGAGAAATGGTGTACCGACACT
>JAPLBW010000082.1:0-416 GCA_026392555.1 Actinomycetota bacterium | reverse complement strand
TTCACACCACCACCACCTCGTATGTCGATCCTGTGGTCACACCGTAGAAGTTGAAGGTCCCGATGTAGAGCGCTGGGCACACGACGTGGCTTCAACCAATGGATTTACTGATGTAAGCCATGTTGTGGAAATTTTTGGCATCTGCGCACTGTGTCAAAAGTCCAAGTGAAGACCTATTCGTACACTTCCTTTGGCGTGTCAATAGCCTCCAGCTCGCTGTCCTGAAGGACGGGGATGGCCCGCGGGTCGTTCAATCCCCCACCAGGTATCCACTTGCCAACCACTCGAACCCACTGGTCGGGAACTAGTTCACTTTTCAGCGCTTTCAGGTTCACCTTGGCGGCCACTGCATCAGCGGCGCAACAGTTCAGCGATAAGCGAGCAAGGTCGTATCCACCGCCATCGCGCGGCACGAC
>JAPLBW010000100.1 GCA_026392555.1 Actinomycetota bacterium | reverse complement strand
TCGTGCAGCTGGCTAACCCCATCTCCGATGAGCAGTCCTATATGCGCACCACGATGTTGCCCGGGCTGCTACAGATCCTCAAGCGCAATCTGGGCCGAGGCAACGACGACAACATCTTGTTCGAAATTGGTGCAACGTACCGCTGGCCAACCGGACATCATCTGGCTCGCGGTGACGACGTGGTGCGGCCAGCGGTGACTAGCCGCCCTAGTTCTGCTGAGCAAAGCGCTCTGCAAGCCTCGTTACCCATTCAGCAACGTCACCTGGCCATCGTCATGACGGGTCAGCGCGACCGCTCTGGCTGGTGGGGCAAGGGCAGGATTGCCACGTGGGAAGACGCCATTCAGTCGGCCCGCTTGGTTGCTCAGGCTGCCAAGGTGGACCTAGACATCTCTTTTGGTCAGCAGGCGCCGTGGCACCCAGGTCGGTGCGCACAGTTGAGATTGCCTGATGGAACCGTTGTTGGTTTTGCCGGCGAACTTCACCCCCGGGTGTGTGAGACCTTAGGCATTCCGGCTCGCACCTGTGCTGTTGAGTTAGATCTGGACGCGGTGGTGTCGGCGCACGTTGCCATTACTCGCGCACCTGCAGTGTCGGGATTCCCCGTAGCCAAGGAAGACATCGCGCTCGTGGTCGATGACTCCGTGAGTTCGGCGGTTCTTGAAAGCACCTTGCGCGAGGCCGCCGGGCCGCTGCTGGAATCAATCCGACTCTTTGACGTCTACCGAGGGCCACAAATTGGTGCGAACAAACAGTCCTTGGCCTTTGCTTTGCGGTTCAGGGCATCGGATCGGACCCTGTCCGATGGCGAAGTGACCCAGGCCAGGCTGGCCGCCGTTGAGGCAGCGGCCTCGGCCCATGGGGCAGTCCTGCGTTCCTAGCCTGATACTGTATTATTTTCCATAGTAATGGAAGTTCATACACAACTGGAGGTACGCCATGAGTTTGACCGCCGCAGTGGCTGGTGGCAGCGGGTATGCCGGTGGCGAACTCTTGCGCTTGTTGCACGCACATCCTGATTTCAGCATTGGTCCGGTAGCTGCTGGCCGGCACACGGGCGTAGCCATCACCGACGTGCACCCGCACCTCATCGCGCTGACTGGTCAACACTTTGTCGAAACAGATGCGCACACGTTAGGTCAAGCTGACGTTGTCTTTCTTGCGCTGCCGCACGGGGAGTCTGGCAAGTTAGTCGCCCAACTTCCTGCCGATTGCTTGGTGATTGACCTTGGTGCTGATTTTCGACTGACCGATGCGAATGCATGGCAGAAGTATTACGGCGGCGAACACGCTGGGACTTGGGTGTATGGCCTGCCAGAGTTACCGGGTGCTCGCACGGCGATTGCGCAAAGCAAGCGCGTGGCTAATCCTGGATGCTTTCCCACCGGAATCATTGTGGGTCTTGCCCCTTTGTTGGCCGCTGACCTTGTCGAGCCTGATGATGTTGTCATCGTTGCCGCTTCTGGAACATCGGGTGCGGGTAGGGGATTGAAGGATTCGTTACTTGGTAGCGAAGTGATGAATTCGATGTCGGCTTACAAAGTCGGTGGCGCGCATCAACACACGCCCGAAATTGAACAGGCCCTCAGTACCGCTGGTGGCGACCAGGTGACCGTGCTCTTCACGCCCAGCCTGGCCCCCATGCCACGGGGAATCCTGGCTACATCCACGGCGAAAGCCGCCCAGGGAGTGACCACGGATGAAGTCCACGCGGCGTTGCATGCGGCCTACGCCAACGAGCCCTTTATTCAGTTGTTGCCCCCGGGTCAGTGGCCCACCACGGGCGCGGTGTTGGGGTCGAATCAGGTTTACCTTCAGGCCATTGCCGACGCTCATTCCGGTCGGGTCACGGTCGTTAGCGCGATCGACAACTTGACCAAAGGCGCAGCCGGCCAAGCCATTCAAAATGCAAACCTTAT
>JAPLBW010000225.1 GCA_026392555.1 Actinomycetota bacterium | reverse complement strand
TTGACCAAATTCAATTCCGTGCCGATGGCCCATGCACTGCCGGCCGGTGCTGCATCGATGGTGTGGATGATGAATTCTGTGGACCCCACGAGGTCAGCTTTGGTTACTACTTCATGGATGCACTCAGGGTGAACCAGTACTTGTACGCCGGGAACGAGCTCACGCACTTGGTCCACGCTGGCAGCGGTGAAGCGACCGTGGACCGAGCAATGGCCCTTCCACAAAATGACTTTGGCAGCCCTGAGTTTCTCTGCGGTGAGCCCACCATTGCTTTGGTGTGGGTCAAAGACCACGCATTCATCAAGCGAAATGCCCAGTTCGAGCACTGCTGTGTTGCGTCCGAGGTGCTGATCGGGCAAGAAAAAGACTTTCTCGCCTTGGTCGAGAGCCCATTCAAGTGCGCGCTTGGCATTGGAAGACGTGCACACCGTTCCACCATGGCGACCGGTAAAGGCCTTGATCGCGGCGGTGCTGTTCATGTAAGTAACGGGAATTGTTTGATCGGCGATGCCGGCGTCGGTGAGGACGGCCCAGGCTTCTTCTACTTGCGAAATGGCGGCCATGTCGGCCATGGAACAACCTGCGGCGAGGTCAGGAAGGATGACCTGTTGGTTGGCCTGCGTGAGAATGTCAGCGCTTTCGGCCATGAAGTGCACGCCGCAAAACACGATGTATGGAGCATCGGGGTGCGCGGCGGCGAGTTGCGCAAGCTTGAACGAGTCGCCGGTTACGTCAGCAAAGGCGATGACGTCATCGCGTTGATAGTGGTGCCCGAGAATGAACACCTGATCTCCCAGAGCGGCCTTCGCGGCTCGGGCTCGCTCGATCAGGTGCGGGTCACTAGCCGGAGGCAAATCGCCTGGGCATTCCACGCCGCGCTCGCTACTGGGATCCGCGGACTGGCCGAGGATGTGCAGTTCGATGGCGGTCATGTATTTATCGTCCCACAAGGGTGAGCCAAGGCTCCTAGGCGAGAAGTTCCTTGATCGCCGTGACGATTTCAGGAGCATTGGGCTCAGTGCGTGGTCGGAACCGTTGAATGGAACCGTCAGCTCCGACAACGAACTTTTCAAAGTTCCATTGGATGTCTCCAGCGACGCCTTCGGCATCATCGACCGCGGTCAATTCGGCATAGAGCGCGTGACGGTCTGGTCCGTTGACTTCGACTTTGTCAAACAAGGGGAACGTCACGTTGTACGTGGTGGAACAAAACTCTTGGATCTCATCGTTTGTACCTGGCTCCTGGCCACCGAACTGATTGCACGGAAACGCAACAACAGCCAGTCCTTGGTCTGCGTAAGCAGAGTGGAGTTCCTGCAGCGTGGTGTATTGCGGAGTTAGTCCGCACTTGGATGCGACATTGACCACGAGGTAGGCGCGAGCATCAAGTGCTCCCAAGGTGGTGGCGGTGCCATCAATGCTGGT
Organism: Actinomycetota bacterium; assembly: GCA_026392555.1. Taxonomy (GTDB): domain Bacteria; phylum Actinomycetota; class Actinomycetes; order UBA12327; family UBA12327; genus AcAMD-2. The sequence goes on along the minus strand of JAPLBW010000225.1, from coordinate 991 downwards.
GACGGGGATGTCGAGCACGCTCATGAAAATTTCTCCTCTTACTTACCGGGAGTTTGCTGTTGTTCGCAAACTATGGCAGGTACGGTCACGGTGTGCGAATTGTGGTGGCGCCGGACAAGTTCGCTGGAACCTTGTCAGCGGTGGAAGCAGCTGAGGCGATCAAGGCCGGCTGGAATTCCTATGCGCCGCAGGACCACGTGGAGGTTTTGCCGCTGGCTGATGGCGGTCCTGGCTTCGTGGCAGTTTTGGAGCGAGCCCTCGGGGGTCAGTTGCTCGATGTGCAGACGACGGGGCCAGCGGGTCAGTCTGTGGTGGCCCAGATCTTGATTCATGACGAAACCGCCTACATCGAATCTGCGCAGGCCTGTGGCTTGCATCTGATGCCGCAACTCGCTGCCCTCGAAGCGACAAGTGAAGGGGTGGCCGACCTGCTGGTTGCAGCGGTTGCTGCCGGAGTGCGACACATCGTGGTCGGCGTTGGCGGAACAGCATGCACTGATGGTGGCGAGCCGATGCTTACGCGATTGCAGCAGCTAACCGGAAAAGCGCTCAGCGATTTTGACATTGTGGTCGGCGTTGGCGGAACAGCATGCACTGATGGTGGCGAGCCGATGCTTACGCGATTGCAGCAGCTAACCGGAAAAGCGCTCAGCGATTTTGACATTGACGTTGTGGTGGCAACCGATGTGGATAACCCACTTCTGGGAGTGCATGGAGCGGCTGCAGTTTTTGGAGCACAAAAGGGTGCAACAGATGCAGACGTTGCCGTCCTCGAGCAGCGTTTGACGCAGTGGTCACAACGCGCTGGTGGCGATGCCATGCAGGTCGGTGCTGGTGCTGGTGGTGGGTTGGGTTTTGCTCTCTTTCGACTCGGTGGTCGACGCGTATCAGGTATTGATACCTGTGTGGATGCCATCAGATTTGACAGTGCGGTCGCCAATGCCGACCTCGTCCTGACGGGGGAGGGTTCCTTCGATTACCAATCCCTACG
>JAPLBW010000093.1 GCA_026392555.1 Actinomycetota bacterium | reverse complement strand
CTACGTGGGCGAAACGAGGTGAGCTGACATGCACTACAACCGATTGAAAACAGCGATCTTGCTGGTTGCCCTCAGTGGACTCCTTCTGGTGATTGGATCGGTGCTCGGCGGTACCACGGGTTTGTTCATCGGGTTGTTCATCGCGCTGGGAACGAATGGCTATGCCTACTTCAATAGCGACAAGCTCGCCCTGAAGTCAATGCGGGCTTATGCGGTAGCCGAAAATGATCAGCCCGCGATGTACCGGATCGTGCGCGAACTTTCGATGCAAGCCGGCCAGCCCATGCCCCGGCTTTATATGTCACCGACCCAAGCCCCCAATGCGTTTGCTACCGGTCGAAATCCCCAGAATGCGGCCGTGTGTTGCACCGAGGGCATCATGCAGTTGTTGGACGAACGCGAACTACGTGGAGTTTTTGGGCATGAACTCAGCCATGTGTATAACCGCGACATTTTGATTGCTTCAGTGGCGGCCACGATCGCGACCGTCATTATGTTTTTAGTGCAGTTTTCTTGGTTGATTCCCATGGGTGGAAATGATGATCGTGATCGCAATCCTTTTGCTGGACTAATTATTTTGATTGTCGGACCGATCGCAGCGACCATCGTTCAGTTTGCGATTAGTCGCTCGCGCGAATATGACGCTGACGAATCGGGCGCTTTGTTAACCAAGGATCCGCTCGCGCTTGCCAGCGCTCTGCGCAAACTGGAACAGGGCACTGCCGAGGCGCCCCTCACGCCAGAGCCGGCGGTCCAGACCACCTCAGCGTTGATGATTGCCAATCCCTTTAATGCAGCCGGAATGAGTCGACTTTTTTCTACGCACCCGCCGATGGAGGAGCGAATCGCCCGCCTGGAGGCCATGGCGCGCTGAAGTTTTGCGCATCACACACTTATTTCCGTGACGTTCCCGCAACTGACGTTGACGTTGACGTTGGCTTAGCGGTAGTTCACAAACTGCGTAGCGAAATCTAGGTCAGCACCTTTGACTAAGGCCTGTACTTCCTGCAAGTCATCGCGGGACTTGCTCGTTACTCGAAGTTCTTCACCTTGTACCTGGGCCTTCACAGCCTTTGGGCCTTCATCGCGAATGAGCTTGGCAATCTTCTTAGCTTGATCCTGGGTGATGCCTTCTTTGAGTTTGATCTGAATTTTGAATTCCTTGCCCGAGGCTTGTGGGTCACCGGCATCGAGAATCTTCAGTGACAGCTGGCGCTTGATGAGCTTTTCCTTGAAGACATCAAAAACGGCGAGCGCGCGCTCCTCAGAGTTAGCGCGAATTTCAATGTTCTCGCCAGAGTTTTCAATGGAGGCACCGACGCCTTTGAAGTCGTAGCGCTGGCTGATCTCTTTGCCAGCCTGGTTCATGGCGTTTGCCACTTCCTGGCGGTCGATTTTGCTCACAATGTCGAATGATGAGTCAGCCATGTCTTGCTCCTTGGTTTCCAGCAGGCGAAGTGCGGTAGTGACAACAGTGTGGCGCACGGGTAGTGGCTCAGGTGTGAGGACGGGTCAATCGGCTGTTATGCCTGCGCTATTGTTTGGCAGTCGCTTCGGCGGCACCGGCAGGTTGCCCGAGTGGCCAAAGGGAGCGGACTGTAAATCCGCCGGCTCAGCCTACGTTGGTTCGAACCCAACACCTGCCACCACAAGGGGTCGTCACACGCGTGACGGCCCCTCTTGCTTGCCCGGCTTTGCTTGCCCGGCTTTGCTTGCCTGGCCCTGCTCCTAGGACGTCGTGTCCCACCAGATGGTGGCGACGGTTCGCGTGGGTGCGGCTGGGTGTGCTCGCAAGAACTCAGCAACTTCGTGACGACGCTCAGGGCCTAGACACAGCCGAACGCTGGTGAAGTCGACGTGTTGATCAAAGTCCACGGGTTCGCGGGCTGGCGCCTCCCTGTGTTCGCTGCGTGCTGGGAATCCGGATTCGCTGATGACGTCGAACAATGTCAGTGCGGTAGGTCCGGCTGGTCGCTCAAGATCCCAAAAGTGTTTCCACAAGCCCCGCATGGGAGCGAGGGGATGTTCCATGGGGATTTCGATGACTACCCGTTTAAGCGCATGGTCATTGAGGGCTTGGATAAACGGCACAATGTCGGAAATGTTGTAGGCGACGTTG
>JAPLBW010000050.1 GCA_026392555.1 Actinomycetota bacterium | reverse complement strand
TGTTGTCGCTGTCATTGAGGGTGAGCCGGTGGAGTTGATTGAGACCTTGGCGCAACGTATTGCTGATGTGGTGTTGATCGACTCACGTGTTTCTACGGTCAACGTAGTGTTGCATAAACCTTCGGCACCCATCCCGTTTGCTTTTTCAGATGTGAGCGTGGAGATTGAGCGCTCGCAACCGTGACACATCATGTGGTGTTAAGTCTGGGCGCCAATCTCGGCGATCCGTTGAGTGCTTTGACGTCAGCATTGGAGGCTTTAGCGCAGACGGAGGGCGTGGAGGTGCTGGCAACATCGAGCTTCTACGGCACAGCACCCATCGGTGGCCCAGACCAACCGGACTACATCAATGCCGTTGCTGTGCTGGCGACCGCGCTAGCACCGATGGCAGTCCTTGACCTTGCCCACCGGATCGAAGCCGACCATGACCGAGTGCGGCAGGAAAGATGGGGGCCGCGCACCCTTGATATTGATCTGGTGGTTTACGACGATGTGATCAGTGCAGATCCCACGTTGACGATTCCCCACCCGCGGGCGCACCAACGCGCCTTCGTCCTGATCCCATGGCACGAACTTGAGCCCGATGCGGTACTCCCCACTTTTGGCCCAATCGCTGATTTGATAGAGCATGTGAAGGATCAAGGCATTGCCGTTGTGGCAACGCCACGTCAGTCAGGTCCTGCTCAATGAAGCTCACTACCTGGCGTGACCTCTTAGGACCATTTTTGGTGTCCAGCGCTGTGAGCCTTGCGGTGCTTCGTGTAATCGGCGCATTGACGAGCACGGTCCCCAATGTTCCCGTCGCCGCTGTGTTCACGATGCTTGGCGTCAGCGTGGCGTTTGGCATATTGACGTTAGTGATTAGGCCGCGGTTGATGCTCAGCCCCGGTCGTGAACCGCTTGACCCACTAGCAGCGGGCCGAGTTGTGGCTTTAGCATTTGCGAGCTCTCGTGCAGGTGTGGTGATCGGTGGAATTTTCGTTGGTTGGTTGGCCGCTGGGTGGTTTGCCGATGCCTTGAACACACCGTTTGCCAAAACTCGTGCCTTGCACGCCGCTCTTTGCATTGTGCTCTCAGCGGCATTGGTTGCCATTGGAGTGATCCTCGAGCGAGCGTGTGTTGTTCGGGTCCCGCGCGATGACAATGATCAACCCAAGGCATAAGGTTTAAGGGTGACTGACAACCAAGCCCTTGAAGACCTGCCATACATCGAACTTCGGGACAAGGCTTTTGACCTTGCGCGCGAGCGTCACGACCTCAAGTTCTTCCTGGAGTTGATGAATCACACCCCAGCCGCCGCTGCGATGGCAACCGAGGGCGGATCGCTGGGCGAAATCAGCGGATCAATCGTGGAATCCATTGAGGCCGCGCGCGAAGCATTCAGTGCAGACTCGGTGGGCGAGTTGGAGCCGTTGTTTGTGGCACGGTTTGCCACCTACATTCGAGAGCACACGTCTAAATAACTGCGTTGACCTGCCTCGGCAGCCACCTATGCCGTGGTCGTAGCTAGTGATGCCTCTACTTGTCGAGGTCGCCGATGACATAAACCATGGACTGCAAGAGCGGAACCAGATCATCAATCGTGCAACCGGGAATGACCTGCGATAACGCTTGTGCGTTGTTAAACGATGCGGCCCGCATCTTTAAGCGCCATGGCATGGCCTTGCCACGTGAGACGAGGTAATAGCCGCTGGTGCCCAGCGGTCCTTCGGTACTGACATACGTTGATCCCTCAGGTGCGCGTAACACCTTGGGGAGTTTGACATTGACGGGTGCTCCGTTGAGTTCGTCAAGGTGAGGCAAGCAGGCATCAACCAGCGCGATGCTGAGCGTGAGGTGCTCAAACAAGCATTCAAACCGAGCGAAGGCGTCACCGTCTGCACGTAAAACCGGTATGAGTACTGACGAGAGTTCGCTGTAGGCCAGATACGGAGTGCTGCGACGTAAGTCAAGATCCACTCCGGCGGCGTGCGCAGCCACTCCACTGACGCCAAAGTCAGTAACCGTTGATGCGGAGAGCACCCCCAGTCCGGTGAGTTGAGGTCCTAGTCGATCAAAAAGAACAGACTGCAATTGCGGCAAAGCCTGGCTGACGACATCAATCGCTTGTTTCACGCTTGTTGACCAGGTGGGATCAACATCGGCTTTGAGACCGCCCACTTGATTGGCCATGAAGTGCAAACGCCCCCCGGTGGCCTGCTCCATGACTGCTTGAATGTCATCGCGGGCTTGTGCGGCGGGGGACGCACTCGCGAGGTGAGGGTCTGGATACGCGACGGGTATGAGAAAAGCTAGGTGGCTGAGCATCCGGTTGAGTTCATACATCGTGGTGCGCAACCACGTCGCACGTTCGGGAACGCTCATGCCGATCAGTTGCTCGACAGCCAAAGCCACTCCTACTTCACTGGCAAAGGCCCCGTGCCAGTCGTGGCGATTGGTTAGGCCGAGGATTTGTCGGTAGTCACGGGCCTCAAAGAGCTTCTCGGCACCACGATGCACATGACCAATCAACGGCTCTGCGGAGGAAATGCGATCACCGTCGAGACTGACTCTTAGGCGGATGAGTCCGTGCGAGCTGGGGTGATGCGGGCCTAGACGAAGTGCCAGGTCAACATCACCTGTTGGCGCAGTCGCGACATCG
>JAPLBW010000021.1 GCA_026392555.1 Actinomycetota bacterium | reverse complement strand
GCGCGATGCGCCTGCTGGTCTCATCGGTTGCCATGAACGGCATCGTCGTCATTGGTGAAGGCGAAAAGGACGAAGCCCCCATGTTGTTCAACGGGGAGCGCGTAGGCACCGGTGAAGGACCCGAAGTTGACGTGGCTGTTGACCCCATCGATGGCACCACACTGACCGCCAAGGGCATGCCCAACGCGTTGTCGGTATTGGCGGTTGCCGAACGCGGAACGATGTATGACCCCTCCGCCGTGTTTTACATGAACAAGTTGGCTACCGGTCCCGAAGCTGCGCCTTATGTCGACATCGACGCACCCGTGGAAGACAACGTGCGTGCTGTTGCCAAGGCCAAGGGTGAAAAGCCCGAAGACGTGACGGTGTGCATCCTGGACCGGCCACGTCACTCCGACATGGTGCAAAAGATCCGCGAGACCGGTGCGCGCATCAAGTTCATCACCGACGGTGACGTCGCCGGCGCGATCATGGCCGTGCGCGAAGGAACCGGCGTGGACCTGATGCTCGGTATCGGCGGAACACCAGAAGGCATCATCACCGCCTGCGCGATTAAGTGCACTGGTGGCGTCCTACAGACCAAGCTCTGGCCCCGCGATGACGCCGAACGCCGCAAGGCCCTCGATGCCGGACACGACCTCGACCGAGTCCTGTTCACCGACGACCTGGTCACCAGCGACAACGTCTTCTTCGTCGCAACCGGTGTCACCGATGGTGAATTGCTGCGCGGGGTGCGCTACCGCGGTGGCGGCGCCAAGACCCACTCCATCGTGATGCGCTCTAAGAGCGGAACCATTCGCGAGATTCACAGCGAGCACGCCTTCGGCAAGCTTGGGCTATACTCCTCTGTCGACTTTGCTGGAAAACTCACTCTCTAAGAAGGACGCATGGCTGAATTCGATTACACCGACCTGCTTCCCATTGGTCCAGCCGACACCAAGTACCGCTTAGTTACCTCCGAGGGTGTGGAAGTAGTCGAAGCTGCTGGACGCACGTTCCTGCAGGTTCAACCCGAGGCTTTGCGCTTACTGACCTTTGAGGCCATGCGCGACATCGCACACTTGCTGCGCCCCGGACACCTGCAGCAACTGCGCAACATCCTCGATGATCCCGAAGCCTCTCCCAATGACCGCTTTGTGGCCTTGGACTTGCTCAAGAACGCCAACATCGCCGCTGGCGGAATCCTGCCGATGTGCCAAGACACCGGCACCGCGATCGTGATGGGTAAGCGAGGCCAACACGTCCTGACCGAAGGCGAGGACGAATCAGCCATCGCGCGCGGCATTTTTGATGCCTACGAACAACTCAATCTGCGCTACTCCCAGCTCGCTCCCCTGTCGATGTGGGAGGAAAAGAACACCGGCACAAACCTGCCGGCCCAAATCGAGCTGTACGCCGATACCCACGCAGGCAACGAACTCAACTACGACTTCCTGTTCCTGGCCAAAGGCGGCGGATCAGCCAACAAGTCATTCCTGTACCAAGAAACCAAAGCGGTCCTCAACCCCGCGTCGATGAAGAAATTCCTCGACGAAAAGCTGCGCAGCCTCGGTACCGCTGCGTGCCCGCCGTACCACCTGGCCATCGTCATTGGCGGAACCAGCGCCGAGCATGCACTCAAGACGGCCAAGTACGCCAGCGCGCGCTACCTCGACACGTTGCCCACCCAAGGGTCGATGTCAGGTCACGGCTTCCGCGACCTGGAGATGGAAGAAGAAGTTCTGCAGCTCACTCGCGAGTTGGGTATTGGCGCACAATTTGGTGGCAAGTACTTCTGCCACGACGTGCGTGTGATTCGACTTCCGCGCCACGGTGCCTCATGCCCGGTTGCTATCGCCGTCTCGTGTTCGGCCGACCGCCAAGTTCTCGGTCGCATTACCCCCGAAGGCGTATTCCTGGAAGAACTCGAACGCGAGCCCGCACACTTCCTTCCCGAGGTCACCGACGAGCACCTTGACGATGATGTGGTCAAGATCGACTTGAACCAACCCATGGACCAGATCAAGGCCACGCTGTCCCAGTACCCGGTCAAAACGAGACTGTCGCTGAGCGGAACCTTGGTGGTCGCGCGCGATATTGCCCACGCGAAAATCAAGGAAAAGCTGGACGCTGGCGAACCGATGCCGGACTACTTGAAGGATCACGCGGTCTATTACGCCGGTCCAGCCAAGACACCCGAGGGCTACGCCTCAGGCTCGTTTGGTCCCACCACCGCTGGTCGCATGGATGCTTACGTTGATCAGTTCCAAAAGGCTGGCGGCTCGATGGTGATGCTCGCCAAGGGCAATCGCTCCGACGCGGTCACGAATGCGTGTGCCGCCAACGGTGGCTTCTACCTCGGATCCATCGGTGGCCCAGCCGCCCGCTTGGCGCAGGACTGCATTAAGAAGGTCGAAGTCTTGGACTACGCCGAACTGGGCATGGAAGCGGTGTGGCGCATTGAAGTCGTGGACTTCCCCGCGTTCGTCGTCGTGGACGACAAAGGCAATGACTTCTTTAAGGACACCACGGGTCCGACCTTGCAGATCGGCAAAGGCCCCACGAACTAGCTCGGTTTAATACCAGCCAGTGCGTTGCGAGTGCGCCCACGCGTTACAGGGGGTGCCATAGCGGTTCTTGATGTATCGCAATCCATGGTCAACCTGGACTTCGAAATCAGTTGAGGTTTCGCCCCTGAGCTGGGCGATACCAAAGTGCGATCCCGAGCGTGAGCTTGGCGACCAGCCTGATTCGCGCTCCCACAGCAGCCACAGGCACGGCCACTGGGCATCCGTGACTAAGGATTCCGCGTAACGCTTTGCGGGCGAACTGGTGGGATAAGAACCTGATCGAACATGCGAGCGCGAGGATCGCTTGGCAGCGGCCTTGCGGGCGGCGGCGCGCTTGGCGGCGGCGATGCGGGCCTTCGTAGCGGCGGCTTTGCGGGCGGCGGCGCGCTTGGCGGCGGCGATGCGGGCCTTCTTGGCAGCGGCCTTCTTAGCGGCTGCGCGCTTGAGGGCTGCCTTGCGAGCAGCAGCCTGTTGGGCGGCCAGCTTCTTGGCGCGAGCGAGTTGAGAAAGGCGATCAGTAGAGCGGTTCACGCGAACGTCAGCGTTGGCCCGCGACTGACTGACAGCAACAACGGAGGTGGCGGCGGGCTCTCGGGTGACGGTGCCGGCCATAGCTGCCGTTCCACCCAGAACCAAGACCGCTGACAAAGCAACCAGCGTTGATGTGTGTCGAGCCTTACTCACATAGAACCCTTCGCCAGCACCCCTGCCGTTCGCGCAGGTGCAACTCTCTCCGGGTCTCTGGCCCCATTCGTGCTGAACGGGAGGCGCTGGCCCTCACGCTCAGTGGCGATCAACGGGCGGTGCGAAAACCACATGGGGGAGCCCAACACTGAAAAGTTGGGGGATGTGGTTCTCTCACGGGAGAACTGATGTCTACCCTGCCCCATCGCACCGCCAAGGGGTCACATTGGGGGGGTCGCAAGTCCCGCCTCCAACGTAAAATTGGGCCTCTGAGGGCAGGTTATCCACAGGCTAGGCGTAATCAGCCCTAATCCGACGTCTGAGAGCGGGACGGTCTCTCGCCCTGAAGAAATTGGGCTAGCCGGGCGCCTAGTGCCACGGGTGCGGGCCGGCGGTGCCGTATCCTGACGCAACGCCCTAGTGCTTCCCCGCACAGTTACCCACGTTACCCAGACAGGAATCCTGTGACCTCGAGCGTCGATCGCACCGACACCCTTGCCACGCCCACCAGTGAGGCGACCGGCTCCCCTTGTGAGTTGACGATCCTGATGCCCTGCCTTGATGAGGCCGAAACCGTTGAGGTCTGTATTCGTAAGGCCCGCAGCTACCTCGAATCGGCCGGAATCGACGGCGAAGTCGTCATTGCCGACAACGGAAGCACGGATGGGTCCCAAGACCTCGCCCGAGCTGCCGGCGCCAGGGTCATTGATGTGCCCACCCGCGGCTACGGCGCAGCCTTGATCGCTGGCATCAACGGTGCTCGCGGCACCTACATCATCATGGGCGATGCCGACGACAGCTACGACTTCAGCAACCTTGACGCCTTCGTCGCCGAACTGCGAGGTGGTGCCGAGCTCGTCATGGGCAACCGTTTTCAAGGCGGAATCGCCCCCGGCGCTATGCCTGCCCTGCACCGCTACCTCGGCAATCCCGTCTTGTCCTTTATCGGGCGGCTGTTTTTTAAGTCCCCTATCCGCGACTTCCACTGTGGCCTTCGAGGCTTTAGGCGCACCAGTGCGCTGGCCTTGGATCTGCGCACCACGGGCATGGAGTTCGCCTCCGAATTTGTCGTCAAAGCCACCTTGGCTGAACAAACCATTGTCGAAGTTCCCACCACGCTGAGTAAAGATGGTCGTACCCGCCCGCCGCACCTGCGGAGTTGGCGCGATGGGTGGCGGCACTTGCGCTTCCTGTTGCTGTACAGCCCCCGTTGGCTCTTCCTCTATCCCGGCTATTTGGCCATGGCCATCGGTATCGCTGGGCTGATCGCTCTTGGCAGTGGCATCTGGGCACCCGGGCAGGGTCAATTTGCAGAAGGCTTGCTCATCGCCTCAGGTGGCTTCTTGATCGCTGGATTCCAGGCCGTGCTGTTCGCGTTCCTCGCGCGCGAATTTGCTGCCACCGAGCGTTTGCTGCCACCAAGCCGCAGTCGCATCCGGCACCGGATCAGTTTCGAAAGCGGGTTGGTCGTTGGCGTTCTGCTCTTCCTTGCCGGCATCGTCGGCCTGATCGCCAGCCTGAGCGTCTCGGCTGGCACCACCCCGGATCCAGCATCAACTAGTACCGCGTTTCGACTCGGAGCCTGTGCCGTCGTGGTCACCGTCTTGGGAATTCAAGTAGCCCTCGGCAGCAGCTTCTTGAGCCTGCTGGATCTTCGACGGCTAGACAGTTCCGCCCCAACCGCGTAGACATCTATCTCATGATCACCGCGATAGCCCAGGGCCTGCGTCGGCACTGGATCATGGCCACCCTG
>JAPLBW010000247.1 GCA_026392555.1 Actinomycetota bacterium | reverse complement strand
TTTGCGATGCTTCCGCGTGGCTTCGTCCTGGTGACAGGTCCCACCGGATCAGGTAAGTCGACAACGTTGGCAGCCTTGATTGACTTGGCTAACCGGAATCGTCGCGATCACATCTTGACCGTTGAGGACCCGATTGAGTTCTTGCACGGACACCAGGGGTGCATCGTGAACCAGCGTGAAGTAGGTGAAGACACCCACAGTTTTACCGATGCGCTCAAGCATGCTTTGCGTCAAGACCCCGACATCATCATGGTGGGGGAGTTGCGTGACCTCGAGACGATCTCGGTCGCGCTGACGGCCGCCGAAACCGGTCACTTGGTTTTCGCCACATTGCACACCCAGGATGCCGCTCAAACCATTGACCGCATCATCGACGTCTTCCCGCCGCACCAGCAACAGCAGGTTCGCGTTCAGCTCGCCGGTGCACTGCAGGGCGTGGTGTGTCAGACCCTGGCTAAGACCAAGGACGGTGAAGGTCGCGTGGCGGCAACCGAGGTGTTGATGGCCACTCCGGCTATCCGCAACATGATCCGCGAGGGCAAAACCCACCAGATTTACTCCGCTATGCAAGCAGGGGCCCAGTACGGCATGCACACCATGGACCAGCACCTGGCGGATTTGGTCACCAACGGTCACATCAGCTATTCCACGGGCATGGAGAAGTGTCATCACATCGATGACTTCAACCGGTTGACAGGACGAGGCTGATTGTCATGACGACTTCTACGTACCAATACTCGGTTCGCGATCGCGCCGGCAAACTCGTTCAGGGTCAAATTGATGCTGATTCACCAACGGCTGTTGCCACCAAGCTTAAGAGCATGGGTTACGCGCCATTAAGCATCACGGCATTCAATCCCGGCATGAAGCGCGAACTCACGTTGCCTTCGTTTGGCTCCAAGGTCAAGACCAAGGACCTAGCGATCATGTCGCGCCAATTTGCGACGATGATCAATGCTGGCTTGTCGTTGCTACGCGCTTTGGTCATCTTGTCTGAACAAACCGAGAACAAGGAACTGGCTAAGATTTTGGTTCAGGTCAGTGCGGATGTCGAAGAGGGCCAATCGCTGTCGGCATCGTTTGCCAAGCACCCCCGGGTCTTCCCGCCGCTCATGGTCAACATGTGTCGCGCTGGTGAAGTAGGCGGCTTCCTCGACTCAGTTCTGCTGCAGATTGCCGAAAACTACGAGGCTGAGGTCAAGCTCAAGGGCAAGATCAAGTCCGCCATGACCTACCCGGTTGTGGTCTTTGTGATGGCCATTTTGGCCGTTGTGGGCATGCTGTTGTTCATTGTTCCCGTCTTCTCCAAGATGTTCACCTCGTTGGGTGGGGAACTGCCCGCACCGACGAAGGTATTGATCTTCATGTCGACGGTGTTGAAATTTGGCACGCCCTTCTTCATCGTGTTTGGTATCGCAGGTGTGATCATCTGGAACAAGGTCAAGCACACTCCAGAGGTTCGCGGATTTGTTGATCCGCTCAAGTTGAAGATTCCTGTATTCGGGGACTTGTTCGCCAAGATCGCCCTCTCGCGCTTTGCCCGCAACTTGGGAACGATGATGAGTTCGGGTGTCCCGATCCTGCAGGCGCTTGACATCGTGGCCGAGACCACCGGCAACAGCGTGGTGGGTAAAGCTGTCCTCGACGTGCAAGAGTCGGTTCGTCAAGGTGAATCCATGACGGCACCGCTGACGCGTCACGCAGTCTTTCCACCGATGCTGGTGCAGATGATGGCTGTGGGCGAGGACACCGGAGCCTTAGATGCGATGCTGCACAAGATCTCTGAGTTCTACGACCAGGAAGTCGAAGCGACCACTGAATCCCTCACAGCTTTGATCGAGCCGTTGATGATCGGGTTCCTCGGTGGCATTGTGGGAGCGATGATCATCGCCCTGTACATGCCGATCTTTAAGATCTTCGATCTGATCAAATAGGACAAAACGGACACTATCGGTCCCATTTGGCCCTGATTTCAGGGTCACTTGAGGTCGATTTTGACCTGTCCAGGTCCGATTTTGTGCCTAGCGGGCCCGATGGGGGAAATTTGTTGAAAAAACTTTGGAAAAAGGGCTCAAGGTTTTCCCCGATCTGGGCGAAGTACTAACTGTCAATGAGCTACAAGGCCAGAAAGGGCACACCCGCCGCAAGGTGGGGTCGCAAAGCCAGGGGACCGCACCCGCGGTCAGCCCAGCTACCTCGGTTGGTACTTCGAAAGAAGGACCGAATGGGGACCAGACGCCGACAGCTCTCGGTTCACCAGAAAGGGACCATCCTGATGCTCGCTCGCATCCGCAAGTCCATGGAGGGGAAGGACCAGGGCTTTACCCTGATCGAGCTCCTGGTGGTCATCATCATCATCGGCATTCTTGCTGCCATCGCCATTCCCGTCTTCCTCAACCAGCGCAAGAAGGCAACTGAAGCGTCCATGAAGTCGGACCTTCGTTCAGTCGCTAATGAGATGGAGACCTACTTCGTCGACAACCAGGCTTATGCCACGCCAACGCAGGCTGCCCAGGTTGTTACCGTCGGAACTGCCACCGTCAAGGTTTCAACTTCGAACACCGTTTCCAACGTTGCCGTCGGAACTGGCGTTGTTACCGGCTCGTACTGCCTCAAGGCAGTCAGCACCAACACCAGTGCCATCTGGTACTACGACAGTGATGCTGGCGGCCTCGTAACGGCCTGTGCCTAATCACTAACTAAGACAGTCCTCATGGGGCCCGTCCTAACCACGGACGGGCCCCATCGGGCGTCTTGCCAACAAAGCCCTACCGGGTACCACACGAGCTAGAAAGGAGAAACCCCGTGAAGCACCTTCCCCAGGCGCCTCAGTCCGATGGCCTGACACGTTTTGCTCAGCGGCTTACTCCCTCCCGCGATGACAAGGGCTTTACGCTCATCGAGCTCTTGGTAGTCATCATCATCATCGGCATTCTGGCTGCTATTGCACTCCCGCTGTTTGTCTCTCAAAAGCGCAAGGCATTCGATGCCTCCGCCAAATCTGGATTGCGTACCGTGGCTGTTTTTCAAGAGGCCTATCTGGGCAGCAGTACCAGCTATGGAGATATCGCGGATCTGCAAGCCCAAGGTTTCAGTATCACGCCTAGCAAGAACGTCACCATCACCGTGGTGTATCGAGCGGCTAGCACGGGCTACTGCCTGTCTGCAAAGCACGCTGGGTCTCCAACGACGTGGTATTACGACAGTCAGGCTGGCGGATTGCTGGGTAATTCGGCCACCTCATGCCCGACCACCAACTCCGGGAGCACGCCTGGCGGAAGCGCCGGTAGCTCGCTGACGGGCTGATCCCACACACCCAGCCACACACCCAGCCACA
>JAPLBW010000044.1 GCA_026392555.1 Actinomycetota bacterium | reverse complement strand
CGATGAGAAGTTCTTGGATGCCTTGACCGAAGTTACTCGCGAGACGCTGGCCCAAGCCCCAGCTGACCATGTGCTGTTCAGCTTCCATTCCATTCCCCAACGACACATCACCAAGGCAGATTCCACCGGCTCACATTGCTTTAGGCAGGACAACTGCTGCGCGGAAGCCGGCTCAGCCGTGGCGGCTGGGTGCTATCGGGCTCAATGCCTTCGAACGGCCGCCGCCGTGGCACAGCGCCTGAACCTGACCCATTGGTCGGTGTCCTTCCAATCCCGGCTAGGCCGCATCCCGTGGGTCGAGCCCTACACGGATCTGGAGTTCATCCGACTTGCTGGCGAAGGCGTCCGGGACCTCGTGGTGGTCTGCCCAGCCTTTGTGGCCGACAACCTCGAGACGGTGGAAGAAATTGGTATTCGTGGCGTTAAGCAATGGGCGCAGGCCGGTGGCTCGCAGTTGACGCTGGTTCCTGGCCTCAACGATCGGCCCCTGTGGGTGCAGGCGGTGGCGGGTCTGATCCGTGCCCAGCGCGTGGATATATAACGCCGATAATCAACATTATGTCAAGTAGTAAAACCTACGAGACAGGCTCTGCCACGATCTCGAAGGCTTCTGGCTCCGGACATGAACACACCAGGTTCCGGTCTCCATAAGCGCCATCAACGCGTCGTACGGGTGGCCAGTACTTGTCATCGCGGTTGACGCCATGCGGGAACACCGCAACTTCGCGGCTATAGGCGTAGGTCCACTCGCTGGTCAAACTGCTGGCCGTGTGCGGGGCATTGCGCAGGGGGGACTCCTCCACCGCCCACACACCGGCGGCCACCTGATCGATTTCACCCCTGATGGCGATCATGGCGTCACAGAATCGGTCGAGTTCAGCCAAGTTCTCAGATTCCGTGGGCTCCACCATGAGGGTGCCTGCCACCGGAAATGACATCGTCGGGGCGTGGAAGCCGTAATCGACAAGACGCTTGGCCACGTCAGCAACAGTGACTCCCGTGGCTGCAGTCAGACCTCGAACATCCAAGATCGCCTCGTGGGCGACATATCCCCCAGGTCCCGTGTACAGAACGGGGAAATGGTCCTTGAGTCGATAGGCGATGTAATTCGCGTTCAGGACCGCCACCTGAGTCGCCTTGCGCACGCCGTCAGCGCCCATCAGACGCATGTAGGCCCACGGAATGGGCAGTACTCCGGCCGAACCCCACGGAGCCGCTGACACCGGTCCCACGCCGGTTGGCGGTCCAGCTTCAGCCACCATCGGGTGGTTGGGCAAATACGGGGCCAGGTGCGAACGAACTGCGACTGGACCCACGCCAGGTCCGCCGCCACCGTGTGGGATGCAGAAGGTCTTGTGCAGGTTCAGGTGACTGACATCTGCCCCGAACTTACCCGGCCGAGCCAGACCAACCAGGGCGTTGAGGTTGGCTCCATCAACGTAGACCTGTCCCCCGTGCTCATGCACCATCGCGCATACCGAGGTCACCGTGTCTTCGTAGACACCGTGTGTTGATGGATAAGTAATCATCAATGCCGCAAGGTGCGTGCTGTGCTCATCGAGCTTGGCTTGCAGATCAGCAAGATCTATGTTTCCGGACTCATCGCACGCGACCACAACAACTTGCATTCCGGCCATCACTGCGCTGGCTGCATTTGTCCCATGGGCGGACGAGGGAATCAAACAGACGGTTCGGAAGTCATCACCGTTGGCTCGGTGATAGGCGCGAATAGCCAGCAAGCCAGCAAATTCGCCCTGTGAGCCCGCGTTGGGTTGCAGCGAAACTGCGTCATAGCCCGTGATTTCACACAACCACGTTTCTAGTTGACGCACCAACGCCAATGTGCCACGTGCTTGATGCAATGGCACGAATGGGTGCAGGTCCGCAAAACGATGCCAGGTAATGGGCTCCATCTCGACAGCCGCATTAAGTTTCATCGTGCATGAACCCAGCGGAATCATGCCGCGGTCCAACGCATAGTCCTTGTCTCGCAGACTGCGCATGTAACGCAACATGGACGTCTCGGATCGGTGCTCGTGGAAAACCGGGTGGGTCAAAATCTCGTCGGTGCGCAGGAGTCCACTAGGCACAGTGGTATCCACTCCCCCAGCCCGAAGTTGCTCAATATCGAGCTCGACGCCGTAGGCCAAACCGACTAACCGCAGGTGTTCATCGACTGTAATTTCACTGGTTGAAATTCCAACCGTGTCAGCATCTACGTGTAACAAATTCACGCCTAAATCAGCGGCTGCCGCCATCACAGCGTGGG
>JAPLBW010000222.1 GCA_026392555.1 Actinomycetota bacterium | reverse complement strand
CCACCTGATCACCGGCTAACGAACGCAAGATCGATGCGGCGGCCTGTGACCGACCGGCATTTTTGCGGCAGGCCACCAAGATCGTCGGGACCGAGGTGTTACTCACTGACGACCTCCTCTTTGGCCTGCGTAGTCAAGACAACAACAGCCGCTAGGGCCAGAGCTGCACCGACAATCTGAGCGATGATGAACGGCGGAACGGCTGGGTTAGCAAATGAGGTGGAACTGGTGAACCAGTACGCGGCAGTGATGTAACCCGCGACTGCTGCGGGGACCACGACCACGCTTTCCATCGCTCGGCCGGTTCGCACCAAGAGAAAAATCACGAGCACTAACCCAAACGTTGCGACCACTTCAGCAAAGTAAATGTTGGACCCTTCGCGCACCTTGGTCGATGTTTCAATCGCGACCCGATCGAACATGACGTTGGCGACGATGGCACCGGCAATGGCACCGGCAATCTGGGCTGGGATATAGGCGATGGCCTCACTCCACGAGCGGCGGCCAATTGCGCAATCCACGATGGTCACCACGGGGTTCAGGTGTGACCCACTGATCGGGGCGAACACCACGATGATGGCAAACAGAGCACCCGCCGTGGCGATGGTGTTCTCCAGCAACTGCAGGCCCACATCGTTAGGGCTGAGGGTTTGAGCCGCGATTCCCGAACCAACTACTGCAGCCACCAAAAGGGCTGTTGCTAGGAATTCGGCGAAGGCTCTACGGGTAAGGCTGACCTGCGCGATCACTTCTAGCTCCAGACTTAGTTAAAGGTTGCTTCCGTTTCAGCCGCCATTCGGCGACCAATCTCGGCGGCCAAGGCGTCAACCACTCCCTGGACTCTGCGACGAAGTTTAGACACATGCTCTTCGTGCCGACGCAACAAATCGATGGCGTTCACTAATTGTTCATCATTGAGCGTGGCAACATCGCTGATGCGCACATCGGAAACAACGCGCTCAACAACACGTCGGTGTTCGTCAACGCGCGATGGTTGCGCATTGAGGTGACGACCGCTACCAGTTGTCGATGAATTGTCATCGGACAAGATGCTGGCCAGTTGGTCTACGAGAGATTCGGTTGATCCACTTGATCGTCGTTGCTGTTCCGCGGTCGCAATGTCAATACGACCTTGGATGAGCCGGCGCACATAGGACAGGTCAACTTCTTCTTGTTCGGCATCCAGGCGCTTAGCACTCAAGGTCCGCAAATCCGTGCCCGCCAAGTCCGCTACAAATTCAGGATCAAGGACACGGTCAACGCGGCGGCGGCCACCAGCCATAGGCGCTGTCATCGCTACATCGACTCCTTGAATTGAACGTGGGTGCCTATGGTGTCACGCCCACTGCCCCCAGGTCAGCCACGGGAGCCCTCGGGGCAGGTTCGCGCCACGCCTGCAGCCCCCTTTTTGGCCCCAAACCACGCCTAATTGGCCCCTCAATGTTTTTGGCCTATCTGCCGATGAGTTCCTTAAGGAATCGCTGGATCCTGGGCACACCAGGTCCCCAGCTCATTCAACCTCGCTATTTGGCCGATCGGAGGTGCGCATGTCGAACCACGCGAGTTTGTCAGATGCACCTACCCCGATTGAGACGTTGTTACTTGATTTGGCCACCCAAGAAGCGACCGGTTCGCTCACTATCACCGACCCGCACAGCGATGCCGCGACCGTGTGGCTTCGTGATGGCCGCTTGTACACCATTTCCGTTCCAGGGCGCCGTGCACTTCTTGGTGTGCGATTGGTGTCCTCTGGCGTCCTGACCTCCCAAGCCCTCGGGGAAGCTCTTGAAGTGCAACGCACGCAACTTCAAGGGTGGCGGCTTGGCGAATTGCTCGTGCACCTGGGTTACGTCGAACCCAGTGCCATCGATGCCTTTATCGGTGAGCAACTACACGACATGCTTGACAGCATCATCGACTGGACCGTCACCACCTCTCGCTTTAGCAACGGTGACCGGACGCGTCACGACATGGAATCACAGGACCTGGTTCAACTGCTCAAGCAGATCCGTGAACGACGCAAGCGCTGGGCTGCTGTTTTGGGCTTCATCGGTTCCGAAGATGCCGTCCCGCACTTGGTAGTTGACGCTGCTGATCGAGCCAAGTCGTTGAACCACCAGCAATGGGCGGTCTTGTGCAAGATCGACGGCCACAATTCAGTCGTTGACTTGGCCGACGAGTGCGGATTTACCACTCTTGAGTCTGCGGAACTCTTGACCACGCTCGTTCGCAGCGACTTGGCCACCATGACTGCGGCTCAGGCCCCACGGGGCGTTCCCGCCCTGATCGACTTAGCAGCTGTTCCTGAATTGGTTGCCGAACCTGTCATCGAACCTGTCATCGAACCTGTGGTTGAGCCGGTGGCAATCATTGCACCAGTTCTCAAACCCGTTGAGATTGTTCAACCAGTCGAAATTGTTGAACCAGTCGCGGTTGTTGAACCAGTCGTGATTGTTGAACCAGTCGTGATTGTTGAACCAGTTGCACAGGTTGCTCCTGCACCGACCGTCGTTCACATTCCCGTCGAGGAACCGCTGGTGAACATGGTGGAAATCATTCCGCCCGCTGTGAGCACTGTGGTTGAGGTTCCCACGACTCATCAGGTGCCTCAAACGGTTCCTGCCACTGATGAGGAAATCCACGAGACTCGGTTTGAACTTGCCTCGT
>JAPLBW010000159.1 GCA_026392555.1 Actinomycetota bacterium | reverse complement strand
GATCACCCTGGAGCGCATCGTGTTGCCCGATTCAGCCGAAGCCGAACTGGTGGCCAGCGGATTGGATCCGACGTCGCGCGAATTCGCCGATGAGGCACTCGAGCACCCCGACCATCAAGACGTTCGCATGTCAATCGGCGTCTTGCGTGGAGGCGATCGTTTTTGTCGTCTGCGAGTTCGTCAATCAGATGGCACCGAGACCTTTACCGAGGGACCCGAATTAGTACCAGGGCTGTCGTCCGCCCTGGCCACAACGTTCGAAGGCTAAGGAGCTCAACACGGAGTCGTAGGTTTGCCCTTACGAACATTTTCTAGTTGAGCAACCGCATCGCTGAGGGTTTCCACCCGGATCAAGGTCAGACCCTTGGGCGCGGCTCGGAAGGCGTCCAGACAATTACGCGTCGGTGTCAAGAAAAACGTCGCTCCATCGCGCTTCGCTCCGACCACCTTTTGCTGGACACCACCAATAGGGCCGACGAGACCCTTGTCGTCGATGGTCCCCGTGCCAGCGATGGTCTTGCCTGCAGTCAGCGAACCTGCAGTGAGTTTGTCGACAACACCCAGCGAAAACATCAAGCCCGCACTCGGACCGCCCACGCTTTCCAAACCGTAAGTAACAGAGATGTCCTTACCTCGGAAACCATTGGCGACCACGATGCCCACAACTGACGTCTTTGGATCTTTCGTTGACTTGCGAGTCGTCACCTTCGCGATCACTGGCTTGCCATTGCGGACGAGAGAAAACACCACGACAGTTTCAGGTTTCTTGGACGAAATCAGGTCGGCAGCTTGCTGCGCGGAGCCAAGCGTGGTCCCGTCAATGGCTGCCATGACATCGCCAGGCTTAAGCGATCCCGCACTGGCCCCCTTGGATGCAACCGCATTGACCAAGACGACAGAGACCACAGGCTTATTGAGATACCGCAAAGCGGCAGTTGTGGCTTGGGATTGAGAATCGACAAAGTCTGCTGAGTTTTGCTCTTCAACTTGCGCTGAATCAACCTTGGCTGGAAACAAAATGCGTTCAGGTAAAACAGCAGTACTCGAATCGAGCCATCCAAGGAATGCTTCGACCAACGACACCTTGCCAAAAGGGCCGCCGGCCTCGCTGACCGTTGTGAGATTCAACCCGCCCTGAGTGGGATAGGTACGTGCGCCGGAGACGTTGATCACCGGCTTTCCGGCATCCTCGCCAAGTGTGTTAAACGTGGGTCCGGGTCGCAAGATGACGTAAGGAACCGGCAGGATCGCGGCTAGTGCAACCAGGAGAACTAAAACCAACCCAGACATGAGCAGCGACTTTGTTCGCGCGTCTAATGGTTGACGTTCTTCACCCTCAGCGTCGTCGGCCTCTTGACTCTCGCTCCTGGATTCAGTCACGAAGGTGATCCGCCATCGGTGGGCTTATTTGGCACCCGAGAGCGGCGCCTACCGCGGGGGTTGTCCTTGCGCATGGCGTCATTGAACTTCTTTTGCTGAGCCACTGTGTGACGAGGATCGCCCGGTCGATCTTGGCCGCGCCAGGTGTACCAAACGACAGCACCAATCGTTGCCAAGATGGGTATGAACCACCATGCCAATGCCGACACTGCACACTCCCCAACGATGAATATGACAAATCTTGTGCCATCAGCCTAGGACTGTGGGTGGCACGGCGCTCAGGCAGCAACCGGGTATCTCTTGTTACACGCCTCGGCGCCGGCGAGCCCGAAGCAATGCTGCGACGGTCAGCACAGCAGCCGCGGCCGTCAGCGCAGTGACCTCCGATCGCCCGACCCGGCGACCAGCAATGGCGATTCGACCCTGGGCTTGTTCCATCAGGGCTTCAACAACCTGTTGATTGGTCCACGAAGCGGTCCACCCGTGATTCGCGAGCACGGTTGAATCAATGACCCAGGGGTAGCGGATGAAGTCCAGTTCCTCCGCAGGCGCAGGAGTAATGCCATGGTGATGCAGGCGAGATGCAGTGCTCATGACCGCGGCTGCGGGGAGCTCGAGGCGTGAAATTCCACTGAT
>JAPLBW010000195.1 GCA_026392555.1 Actinomycetota bacterium | reverse complement strand
GCAACACCGATTTGGTGTGGAACAGCGGGCTGCCCTCACGCAGCGTTCGGATGTGGTTCCGCACGTTCTTGTTATGACGGCTACTCCGATTCCACGTACCGTCGCGATGACAATATTTGGAGACTTAGAAACGTCGACGCTAACTGAACTTCCAGCTGGTCGAGCGGCCATCACTTCCCATGTGGTGCCCACCGCAGATAAGCCCCACTTCCTCGACCGGGCCTGGGAGCGCGTGCGTGAAGAAGTAGCCAAGGGTCATCAGGCCTACGTCGTATGCCCCCGCATTGGCGATGACATCGGCGCAGAGCCCTCCAGCGATGAACTCGTGCCGCTTGAACTTCAAGATCAGGTGCCTGATGCTCAAGAGTCGGCGTACGAGACCGCATCTGTTCTGCATCTGTACGACGACTTGAGTAACGGGGCCCTGAGTTTGCTTCGAGTGGCCATGTTGCACGGGCGCATGAAGCCCGATGCTAAAGATGCTGTCATGCGTGATTTTGCCGATGGAAAGGTCGATGTTCTCGTCGCCACCACAGTAATTGAAGTGGGTGTGGACGTTTCCAACGCCACGGTGATGGTGATCATGGATGCGGATCGCTTTGGTGTGTCTCAGCTCCATCAACTACGCGGTCGGGTGGGTCGAGGCTCAGCAGCGGGACTGTGCCTCTTGGTCACACACTTTGAGGCCGATGCCCCACCGCGTTTACGTCTTGAGGCGGTGGCGCAAACCCACGATGGTTTTGAGTTGTCCCGCCTTGACCTCGAGCACCGACGCGAAGGCGATGTTCTGGGTGCCTCACAGTCAGGCCGGCGGTCTTCCTTACGTTTGTTGTCGGTGTTGCGGGACGAAGAGGTCATCGTGGCTGCCAGAGACGTGGCCACTGCATTGGTTGAAGCCGACCCCGAACTCGCTGCACATCCTGCGCTGGCCCAGGTAGTCCACCAAGCGGTCACCGAAGGCGTGGAGTTTTTGGACAAGACCTAAGCACCCTGCGCATTGACTGCGCCGCAATAATGAACCTGTGCCGCGCATCATTGCTGGATCAGCCAAAGGTCGCAAGATTGGTGCCCCCGAGGGGACCGCAACGCGTCCTACGAGTGACCGCGCGCGCGAAGCCCTTTTTTCCGCGCTCAATTCGCAGCTCACGTCTTGGGCTGGACGACGATTTCTTGATCTGTATGCGGGCAGTGGGGCAGTGGGTCTGGAAGCTGCCTCGCGTGGGGCCAGTGTCGTCGTACTGGTGGAGTCCCATGCACCAGCTCTTGCCGCGTTGCGATCGAATATCGCGTTGTTGGGATTTACGAGCACGTCGGTTGTGGCATCAAGTGTTGAGCGGTTTGCTCAATTGCCGGCTGAACCCTTTGACGTGATCTTCGCCGATCCGCCCTACGACACTGGTTCACCAGCGGTGCAGTCCGCCGTGGCGAACTTAATGGCAAATGGTGCTGCCAAGGCTGGCACCATCGTCGTGGTTGAGCGGTCTAAACGAGATACAACATGGACGTGGCCTGAGCCGATCACGGGCTTGAGAAACAAGTCATATGGCGAGGCGACCTTTTGGTACGGTCAGGTTGATTAATTCGATGAGCCCGGAGGCAAGTCATGCGTAGTGCGGTCTGTCCTGGTTCCTTTGACCCGGTCACCAACGGGCATATCGACATCATCGGTCGAGCGGCTGCGTTATTTGACCACGTGACGGTTGGCGTCTTGGTCAATCAAACGAAGTCAAGTTTGTTTACGGTTGACGAGCGCATCGTCATGCTTGAAGAGGTGTGCGCTGGTTACCCCAACGTCACCGTCCAAAGCTTTACCGGCCTGCTGGTGGACTTTTGCCGTGACCACAAAATTTCTGCCATCGTCAAGGGACTGCGCGCCGTAACCGACTTTGACTATGAACTCCAGATGGCACAGATGAACAACCGCCTGACCGGTATCGAGACCTTGTTTGTTTCTACTAATCCGGTCTACGGATACTTGTCCTCAAGTTTGGTCAAAGAGATTGCAGGCCACGGCGGGGACGTTACCGGCCTCGTGCCTGATTCGGTGCTCAAGAGTCTGAAAGAGCGACTCGCCTGATCGCTGATTTGCCGCCCGGAATAGATTTGCCCCATCACCCAGTCAGTTCGTCGGAGGATCACTGTGGACGTCGATACCGTTTTGACTCGTTTGGAAGCTCTCATTCGCGATGCGCGCGCTGTGCCGATGTCAGCTTCTTGCATGGTGCACCGCGACGACGTTTTGGACTTAATTGAGGACGCTCGCCGTAGTTTGCCCAGTCAGTTAGGCGATGCCCAAAAAGTATTGACCCAGCGTGATGCTGTTGTCGCTGAGGCACGGGACCAGAGCAAGGCCATCATCGATTCCGCCTATGCCGAGCAGGCTCGACTGGTGGCAGCAGAGGAAGTCGTCGTCGAAGCCAACATCGAGGCCGATCGGATTGTTGCTGAAGCTGAAGCACTGGCCGAGGCCAAGGCCCAGGACGTGGACAACTACGTGGACGGCAAGTTGGCGAACTTCGAAGTGGTCCTTGATAAGACCTTGCGCTCGGTCCAGCGTGGCCGCGACAAGATTCGTGCCGACCAGCAGGTTGACGAGATGGACCTGACCGGCGACATCCCCGTTTTTGGCGCTGATGATGGCCCTGAGGGGCAGTACTAGGCCTCCGGTACTCTTATCCTTCTGATCCCAGTTGGGGTCGGGGTTCTTTAACGCATGGATTGCGCTGTGTCTTTGTCATCTGCTTCCCCGCTCGTGGTTGATCTGATCGACCTCGGCCGCAAAGCGGGCTCAATGATTGAAGTCGAACGCACAGTCCCGGCTCCCGAGGACCTCGGTATCGCTGTGATCGGGGTTCCACAAGGTTCGGACCTGTTCCTTACGGTGCGGATTGAATCTTTGGAACAAGGTGTGCTGGCAACCGGATCGGTTCACGCACACTTGGTCGGAGAATGTGCACGATGCCTGGACGAGATCAGCTCTGATGTTGATCAGACTTTTCAGGAATTGTTCTTTTACGAAGACCAGCCGCTGGACGATGAGGATGAAGAAGTCCTGCGCTTTGGTGGCGACGAGTTGGACCTTGAGCCGGTATTGCGTGACCTCATCGTCACTGCACTTCCGCTCGCACCTGTGTGTAGGGACGATTGCCTAGGGCTGTGTTCTGAATGTGGAGCACGCTTGGCGGACGACCCGACACACAAGCATGACATCATCGATGCACGTTGGGCAGCTTTGCTTAATGTGCAAGCGCAAGAACCAGAACTTTAATCAATCCGGCACCTGTGCCGGCTGACCGGAAAGTAGGCCATCGTGGCTGTCCCCAAGCGCAAGACGTCGCGCAGCAACACCCGTAGCCGTAGGGCTAACTGGAAGGCGAAGTTGCCTCAGATCAACAAGCGCATCGTCAACGGCCAAGTCGAGTACTCGGTGCCTCACCGCGTTGACGAAGACGGTCGTTACGACGGTCGCCAGATCCTCGACGTCTAGATCCACGATGACCCTGCCTACTGACAGGGATCACGGCGCGGACACTTCGGTTCGCGTCACCGTGGCCCTTGATGTTTTGGGTGGAGATGACGGTCCCGAGGTCGTGGCCGATGCCGCACTGCAGGTCTTAGACCAGCAATCCGGCGTTGACCTCATCCTCGTGGGCCCGACTGATCTCACCCACACCTTGGCTGCCGATCGCGGTATTGCCGATCGGGTTGAGTACGCAGCCGCTGGCTCAGCGCTGGCGATGGACGAAGATCCTGTTCGAGCTATTCGCACCCGACCTGATGTCTCGGTACAAGTCGCTGCCGAATTAGTCCGCAATCAACGTGCACAAGCTTCGGTCTCCGTTGGGGACACCGGAGGAGTCCTCGCGGCAGCGACCTTGACGATCGGTCGTCTTGAAGGCGTCACCCGAGCTGCCGTTGCTGTTGTTGTCCCTGCCGTTCATCATTCGGTTGTCTTGCTTGATGTAGGTGGGACGGTCGACGCCACACCTGAACTCTTGGCCCAATTCGCCAACAGTGGTCGCGCCTTCGCGGTTGCCTTGGGATTGTCCGATGATCCAGCCGTAGGTTTGCTGACCATTGGCAGTGAACCTGGCAAGGGTGATGCATTGCGTCGCCTCGCGCACGAGGAATTCCTTGATCTCAACCTCCGGTATGTGGGACCCGTTGAAGGTGACGATGTTGCCCTCGGCGGGATCGCAGACGTCATCGTCACCGATGGCTTTACCGGCAATGTGGTCCTCAAGGCGTTAGAGGGCGCGGCCCTAAACACTGCTGAGGCGATTTCACGACGTTATGCAGACCCCGAGCCAGCGCTGGAGGTTGGGCGCTCGTTTGCGGTGGGAAGGCACGCCGGCGCCATCTTGTTGGGGATTAAGGGAGTCAGCGTCGTGGGTCACGGCGCATCCTCGGCTGCGGAAATTGCAGCGTATGTCGCGCTGGCTGTTCGAGGTGTGCGTTCTGATCTGGTGGCTCGCATCGCCGACCAATTAGCCGTGTCGGACGCTGGTAAGCGGTAGCCATGAGCGTTTCATCAACCCACAACTCCGATATTTCCATTTTGTGTGAGCGCATCGGAGTCAAGGTTGGCTCAGAAATCTTGGAACGTGCCTTGACGCATCGTTCTTACTCCTACGAAAACGGTGGAATTCCCACTAACGAGCGACTGGAATTTCTCGGCGACTCCGTGTTGGGCATCGTGGTCACTGACACGTTGTACCGCCGTCATCCGGATCTGCCCGAAGGGCAGTTGGCGAAATTGCGTGCGGCGGTGGTGAACATGCGTGCTCTGGCCGATATTGGTCGCGGTTTCGGTTTGGGTGAATTCATCCGCTTGGGCAAGGGGGAAGAAACCACCGGTGGTCGAGACAAGGCGAGCATCGTGGCCGACACCGTTGAGGCCTTGCTCGGTGCGGTTTACATCGATCAGGGATTAGCTGTTGCTGCTGAGTTGGTTCATCGCCTCTTCGATGGCCTGATCGCTGCGGCTTCGTCCATGGGTGCGGGACTGGATTGGAAAACTTCTTTGCAGGAGCTGGCTGCACTGCGCGGTGTGGGCGTTCCTCGTTACAGCGTGAGCGAAAGCGGACCGGATCATCAAAAATCCTTTGTTGCCACCGTGCACCTGGGAGAGGCTGACTTCGGCCAAGGTCAGGGCAAGAACAAAAAGGAAGCCGAGCAGGCGGCTGCGCAAACTGCCTGGCAGGTGCTCAATGAACAACCCGAGATGCTCACTGCGAGCGAGTAGATGCCTGAACTTCCTGAAGTTGAAGTGGTGCGTTCGGGTTTGGCCCGTTGGGTAGCCCGCCGAACCATCGCCGATGTTGATGTCACTTTGGCCCGGTCGATTCGCCACCACGTTGCTGGCCCTACTGACTTTGTGGATCGGTTGCGCGGTCGCACCGTCGAATCAGTGGAGCGACGTGGCAAATTCTTGTGGTTCACCCTCGATGATGGGGAAGCGCTGTTAGCTCATCTAGGTATGAGCGGTCAATTATTGATGCAACCGCAGGGGGAGCCGGACGAAAAGCACCTTCATGTGCGCATTGGGTTCACCGATGCGGGCCGAGAATTGCGTTTTGTTGATCAGCGCACTTTCGGAGGGCTCCGCATTGAACCCTTGGTGCGTGAACCGTGGGCAGGTCGTTGGGTACCCGAGTCGGTGCACCACATTGCCCCGGATCCGTTTGAGCCCGGCTTTGATCTGACCGAAGTGGCCAAACGCTTGCGTGGCCGGCAGACCGGCATCAAACGGGCGCTGTTGGATCAAAGTCTGATCTCGGGGATTGGCAATATTTATGCCGACGAAGCCCTCTGGCTGGCTCGTCGACACTTCGCTCGCCCCACGTCCTCGTTTACTCGGCTGCAGGTGGCCGAATTGGTCGGCCATGCCACCGATGTGATGGCTGCCGCCTTGGCCCAAGGGGGCACGTCCTTTGACAGTTTGTATGTTGACGTCAATGGTTCCAGTGGGTATTTCGAGCGGTCCCTGAACGTCTATGGGCGCGAGGCTTTGCCGTGTCGTCGATGTGGTCGCGGGATCGTCCGCGAGCCCTTTATGAACCGTTCGTCCTTTCGCTGTCCCCAGTGTCAACGCACACCACCGAATGCACATTGGTGACGTACTTGCCGGACCAAAGGCTGGGGCGAAGCCGAGATCATGTGCGGTTGTGATTTCACTGATCCACCCGCAGGCGGGTCGAGCCCATGGGTAGAGTGGGACCTGGCCTTCCCCTCGCCCTAACTGCTGTTTCGACTGAGTGATCAGCGCGTTCCAGCAGGTGCTTTTACGGAGTTCAGCGCGTGCATCTGAAAAGTTTGACAGTGCGGGGATTCAAATCCTTCGCATCGTCGACGACGCTGCGCTTCGAACCGGGCATTACGTGCGTGGTCGGCCCTAATGGCTCGGGCAAATCCAATGTGGTCGATGCGCGCCAAGTCCCTGCGTGGCGGCAAGATGGACGACGTCATCTTCGCCGGAACCGCTGAGCGAGCACCGCTTGGCCGTGCCGAAGTCATGCTGACCATTGATAACTCCGATGGGGCGCTTCCCATCGAGTACGCCGAAGTCACCATTTCGCGCACGATGTTCCGCAATGGTGGTTCGGACTACGCCATTAACGGTGAGTCGTGCCGCCTGCTTGATATCCAGGAACTTCTTTCCGACTCGGGCATCGGTCGCGAAATGCACGTCATCGTGGGTCAAGGTCAGCTGGACACGATCTTGCAGGCCAACCCTGAAGAGCGTCGCGGTTTTATTGAAGAAGCCGCAGGTGTGCTCAAGCACCGCAAGCGCAAAGAAAAAGCACTGCGCAAGTTGGATGCGATGGAGGGAAACCTCACGCGCGTTTCCGACTTAACCGCTGAATTGCGTCGCCAACTCAAGCCGTTGGGTCGTCAAGCTCAAGCCGCTCGCCGAGCCGCCGTGATCCAAAGCGACGTCCGCGATGCGCGACTGCGTTTGATGGCCGATGACCTGATGCAGTTGCGCAGGATTTCCGAAGCCGAAACCGCGGATGAGGAATCATTCCGAGCTCAGCGAGCACAATTGGAATCGTTGCTCACCTCGGAATTAGCCCGTGAAGCCGAAGTTCAAACCGAAGCCGCTGAACAAGCCCCAGCGCTGACCGCGGCCCAAGAAACCTGGTTCGCGTTGTCCTCACTCAAGGAGCGCCTGCGCGGTACAGCGGAACTTGCCACCGAGCGAGTGCGCCTGAGTGCGCCGGAACCCGAAGAAGACACCGGCGCCCGAGACCCCGAGACCTTTGAGGCCGAAGCCGCGAGTTTGAAGGATCAGGAAACTGCAGCGCAGGAAGTGGTTGCCCAAGATCGCCTGGCTTTGGATGCTGTTATTGCTGAACGAGCTGCGGCGGAAGCGCAAGTTGCCGAAGTCGAGCAAGCCATGACTGATGCTGCACGTGCGTTAGCTGATCGTCGTGAAGGCCTGGCGCAGCGTGCCGGTCACGTCGACTCCGCGCGGTCGCGAGCCGAAACACGCAAGGCAGAAATCGATCGCGTGACCACATCCCGTGAGCAAGCGGTGGCACGAGCTAACGAAGCTCATCAGTCTTTTACCGCTCTGGAAACTCAGGTTGCAGGCCTGGACAACTCTGAAGTTGATCTGGATGAAGTGCACGCACAAGCGGTTGAGCGCTTTACCTCGGCCGAAAAAGTCGTGGAGCAATTGCGCAATGACGAGCAGAGTGCCGATCGCGATCGCGCAGGGTTAACGGCGCGCCTGGAAGCACTTGAGCTGGGTATGGCTCGCAAGGATGGGTCGGCCGCGTTGTTGGCTGCTGGACAGCGCGTCACTGGTTTGCTCGGCTCGGTCGCCTCACTCATCACGGTCGAGGCGGGCACCGAAACAGCAATTGCTGCGGCGCTGGGAACAGCTGCCGATGCGGTGGCTGTGTCCTCGAGCGGGTCTGCGGTCTCAGCCGTGGAGTTGTTGAAGTCTGACGACGGCGGCCGCGCTGGCATCATCGTGGCCGATGCTCCGCAAAGCGCTGCATCCAATGCCTCGCTTCCCAGTGGTGCTCGCTGGGCCATTGATGCATTGACCGTGCCTGATTCCCTTCGCCCCGCGTTAAGTGCTGTTTTGGCAGACACGGTCTTGGTCAATTCCTTGGCCGCGGCGCGTGATGCGGTCGCGGCGCAACCCAGTTTGCGTGCGGTGACATCCGATGGCGATGTGGTGACAGCGGGATTGATCGTTGGTGGATCAAGTGCGGTTCCGTCACTGATCGAAGTCCAGGCCGCAGTTGATGAATGTCGCTCCAAGCTTGACGAGGCCAACCATCGTGTTGAACGTGCTCGTTTTGCCCTTACCGGCGCAGCCGAAGAGCGGCTGCAAACTCAAACCAGCGTTGAAAATGCCTTGACGCAGTTGCACGAATCAGACGCGCGGATGGCCGCGGTTGCGGAGAAGTTGGGCGAGCTTGGGTCGCTGGCTCGCAGCGCCACCGCCGAAGCCGAACGGCTGGAACAAGCACTCGTCACGGCGCAGGAAGCCTACGAAGCAGACCTTGCCAAGGTCGCTGAACTGCAGGCCGAGCTCGGTGTGGCTGAGAGTCAGGCCGAAAGTGTGGGACCTGACCAAGCCTTGCGTGAATCGCTGGCCGAGCAATCGGCCGCTCTGCGGGCCAACGAGGTGGAAGCTCGATTGACGTTGCGCACGGACGAAGAACGTGCGTTTGCCGTCACCAGTCGCATTGAGAACTTGATGCAAACCGCCCAGGGTGAACGCGATGCTCGCGCTCGCGCCGTTGTTCGACGCGAACGCCGTGCACGCGAATCAGCCGTAGCTCGTGCCGTGGCCTCTGGCGCGAACATTGCCTTGGCTCGCTTGGAAGTCTCACTAGCGGCCGCGACCGTGTCGCGCCAGGAAACGGAAAAGGCGCGCGAACAACGTGACGCCGAGATGATTGGGTTGCGTACGCGCATTCGCGACTTGTCGGCTCGTATTGAAAAGCTCACTGATGTAGTCCACCGCGATGAAGTGGCTCGCGCTGAGCAACGGATGCGTATTGAGCAGGTCGAAACGCGCGCGCTTGAGGAATTCGGTGTTGCCTCAGAGCCCCTGCTAGCCGAATACGGCCCGGACCAACTCATCCCGCCATCGATGCGCGAACCCGATGCTGAAGTCGAATACGACGAACAGGGTGAACCCATTGAGGGAGAACCGATTCCTTATGTTCGCGTGGAGCAGGAAAAGCGTCTTCGCTCCGCTGAACGTGACTTGAACCTTTTGGGCAAAGTCAACCCACTCGCCCTGGAGGAGTTCTCCGCGCTCGAAGAGCGCCTGAAGTTCCTCACCGAGCAGCTCGAAGACCTCAAGAACACCAAGCGTGACCTGCTCGAGATTGTCAAACAAGTGGATGAGCGCATCGAAGAGGTTTTCACCGAGGCCTATCACGATGTGGCTCGCGAATTTGAAGTTGTGTTTAGCCGTTTGTTCCCAGGCGGCGAAGGCCGTTTGGTTTTGACAGACCCCACCGACATGTTGAGCAGTGGCGTCGATGTCGAAGCGCGCCCGCCGGGCAAGAAGATCAAGCGCTTGTCGCTCCTTTCGGGTGGTGAGCGCTCCTTGACCGCTGTTGCTTTTTTGGTCGCTTTGTTTAAGGCTCGCCCCAGCCCGTTCTACGTGATGGACGAAGTCGAGGCGGCCCTAGACGATGTCAACTTGCAGCGCTTGATTTCAGTGATGGAGGAGTTGCGAGAAAACAGTCAGCTCATCATCATTACGCACCAAAAACGCACGATGGAAATCGCCGATGCGTTGTATGGCGTCAGCATGCGAGGTGATGGTGTGACGACCGTG
>JAPLBW010000139.1 GCA_026392555.1 Actinomycetota bacterium | reverse complement strand
TGGGTGAGCAATACCCCGAACTACGCGATGGCGCCGAGCGAATCCTTTCGGTTGCTCAAGCCGAAGAAGATGCTTTTGCACAAACATTGCGAACCGGAACCACAATTCTTGATACCGCTGTTAAGCAGGCCAAGGACAGTGGTCAAAGCCAATTGGCCGGCGACGAAGTCTTTGCCTTGCACGACACTTATGGCTTCCCTTTTGACTTGACCCTCGAAATGGCCGCTGAACAAGGCTTGAGCGTGGACGAGGCCGGTTTCCGGTCGTTGATGGGCGGCCAACGCGAACGTGCCAAGGCGGATGCTCGGCGTAAGAAGACCGGCGTTATCGGACATTGCTCGATGCTGGCGGCCCGGTGCTATTCACCGGCTACGACGAAGTGATCACGGACAGCACCGTGCGCGGCCTGCTGGTCGATGGTGAAGCAGTGCAATCGGCTTCACAGGGGCAACTCGTTGACCTGATCTTGGACAGCACGCCGTTTTACGCTGAGTCCGGAGGGCAACTGGCCGATGCTGGGATCATCACGCTCGCCGATGGCACCACGGTGCGCATCGATGATGTGCAAACTCCACTTCCCGGTTTGGTTGTGCACCGAGGCGAAATCCTGACCGGTGCGGTGGAAGCAGGGATGGCTGCCGCTGGTTCGGTTGACATTGAGCGCCGCCGAGCGATCTCGCGTGCACACACCGCCACTCACCTTGTGCACAAGGCTTTCCGCGAAATCTTGGGGGAAGGTGCTACCCAGGCTGGATCGGAAAATGCTCCGGGTCGATTCCGCTTTGACTTTGCCTCGACCAGTGCAATTCCAGAATCAGTTATGAACGATGTGCAAGACCGAGTCAACGATGTGCTGGCTGCAGACTTGGCGGTCACCGCTGAAGTGATGACTCAGGATCACGCCCGTTCCATTGGGGCGATGGCTTTGTTCGGCGAAAAGTATGGCGAGCACGTGCGCGTGGTCTCGGTAGGGGACTGGGCCCGCGAACTGTGCGGTGGAACCCACGCTGCGCGTTCAAGTCAGGTCGGCGTGATCTCGCTCTTGGGTGAGGCATCAATTGGCTCGGGTGTTCGTCGCGTCGAAGCACTGGTTGGAGCCGATGCCTATTCCTTCCTGGCCCGCGAACATCTGTTGTTGCAACAGGTCTCGCGACTTGTCAAAGCCCGACCGGAAGAACTGCCAGATCGCATTGGCACGATTTTGGATCGCATGAAGGATGCCGAGCGCGAAATTGCCAAGTTGCGCGCTGAGCGACTGAAGGCGGACACGGCATCACTGAGCGATCAAGCAGTCGATGTCAACGGCGTTTCGGTGTTAGCGGTGCGTGCCCCAGATGGAACATCGGCCGCTGAAGTACGACAGGTGGCGATGGATGCGCGCGGATCATTCCAGGGAGCAGCGGCGATCGTTGTCGTGATGGGCGTGAGTGACGACAAGGTTTCTGCCGTCGCAGCTGCGACTCCGGCGGCCAATGAGCGGGGAATTTCTGCCGCCACCATCCTGCAGGCTGTCCTCGAACCCATGGCGGGGCGCGGCGGCGGCAAAGCTGATGTGGCCCAAGGTGGTAGCGGTCAGGTCGAAGGTCTGGATGAGGCCTTGGCCAGCGTTGTCGCGGCCGTAGCGGCTGTTTAGAGCGGAACCGGCCATGCGACCAGGTGCTCGAATCGGCATTGACGTTGGGTCGGTGCGCATTGGCGTGGCGTTATCGGATCGGGACGGGTTGCTGGCGACTCCTGTTGAAACGGTTCCTTTCGGCGATGGTGACATCGCACGTTTGATCGAGCTCGCCAAAGAGTTAGATGCCATGGAGTTCGTGGTTGGCCTACCAAAGTCGTTGTCGGGTGCGAACGGACCGGCCGCCGAGCTGGCCATTGCTTTTGCACACTCACTGGCGCAGGCAACCGAGCTTGAAGTGCGACTGGTGGACGAGCGACTGTCGACGACACAGGCAACCAAGTCATTGCGGCAAGCTGGCCGCAATGCAAAGCAATCTCGATCAGTTATCGACCAGCAAGCTGCCGTGGTGATTTTGCAGTCCGCTCTTGATATGGAGCGAGCCTCCGGTCAGGCACCAGGTGAATGTGTGAGGCTGGAATCGTGAGCGTTCAGCCTGACCTTCCCGTTGATGCACCACCGAGCAAGAAAGCGCGACCGGCATTGGTGGTCGCACTTGTAGTTGTCGGTCTACTCCTGATCGGTGTGGTCTGGGGAGTGTGGTCTGTTTTTGGGCCGCCTAAGGATTACCAGGGCAGCGGTTCCGGGCAGGTGGACGTCACGATTCCGTCGGGGGCCAGCGCCAAGCGGATCGGAACGATCCTGGAACAGGCTGATGTGGTGGCTAGCCAGCGAGCTTTTGTTGCCGCGGCTAAGGACAACCCCGATTCCCGCAGCATTGGGCCTGGTTCGTATTCCATGCCACTAAAAATGAGCGCTGCCGAGGCGGTGAAGCGCCTGTTGAACCCATCGGCTCGCATCACTGCTCGTGTCATTGTCCGCGAGGGCGCATCGATTCGCGAGATCACGCAACAGATCGTGACTAAGACCAAGATTTCCCAAGCAGACGTGGAGCAGGTGTTAGCCAATCCGCAAGCTCTAGGACTGCCGGCCTATGCCAAGAACCGCGTAGAGGGTTTTCTTTTTCCGGCGACCTACGATGTTGAACCCACAGATACGGCAACGACGTTGCTTGGTGCCATGGTGGACAAGTTCAATCAAGTGGCCGCCAGTATTGAATTCGAGCGAAAGGCGGAGGCAGCAGGTATTCGCCCCTACGAAGCGGTGACCATCGCGAGTTTGGTTCAGGCCGAGGTTGCTCCAGCTGACTACCCAAAGGTCACGCGAGTGATCCTGAATCGTGTCTCGCAAGGAATGCGTTTGCAGTTTGACTCCACCGTTGCCTACTCGCTGGGTGGCGCCTCTGGTCTGTTGACATTGAAGGATCTACAAAACAATTCCCCATACAACACGTATCGCAACGATGGTTTGCCACCAACACCCATTAACTCCCCGTCGGAGCAAGCTCTGGAGGCTTCGGTGGCTCCAGTGGCCGGCCCTTGGATCTATTTCGTCACGACAGACCCGGATAAGGGCATTACCAAGTTCACCGACTCGTACGCTGAATTCCTGAAGTTCAAAGCCGAGTACAAAAGGACACTTCCGTGAGTCAGGCAGGGTCGTTGCGCAGGGCAGCAGTCCTGGGTCACCCCATCGAGCACTCACTTTCGCCTGCTCTGCATCGAGCCGCGTACCAGGAATTGGGTGTGTCCTGGACTTACGAAGCCATTGATGTCACGGCTCTTGCTGTCGCAGATTTTGTCAGCGCGTGTGGCCCTGAATGGGCCGGACTGTCATTGACCATGCCGTTGAAGGAAGCGGTGTTACCGGTTCTTGATATCCGCACGCCAGTTGTTGAACTCACCCAAGCTGCTAACACTGTCATCTTTGACAACGGTTTGAAATCAGGTCACAACACGGATGTGAGCGGAATCGTTGCGGCTTTACAAGAACGCCATGTGGTCTCCATCGACAGCGCAACGATTCTTGGCTCAGGGGCGACGGCTCGCTCGGCCATGGTGGCGCTGCATGAACTGGGAAGTCGCGAACTTGCGGTGGTGGCTCGAGACGGCGAGTCGTCGCGGCGCATGCACGATCTAGGCACGCTCTTAGGGTTGGTCGTCGAGGTCGTGCCGTGGAGTCAGGGGAGTTCTGTTCTGGATCGACCAGTGGTGATGAACACCGCACCGGCGGAGGTAGCCGGGCAACTGGCTCCGCCACAGGAAGCCGGATTCCTTTTTGACGCGATCTATTACCCCTGGCCCACGCCCTTGGCCTCGAACTGGGCGGGTGAGGTGCTATCTGGGCTGGATTTGCTGGTCCACCAGGCGCTCGGCCAGGTCGAGTTGATGACCGGAGCTACGGTCCCGATCGCAGTCCTGCGGGCAGCCCTAAACCCCAGATAGTCCGTTTTGCCCCGTTTCTGGACAAGTTTTGGGCGTATTTGTGCCTGCGAGTTCAGTTTTTTCGCAGGGTGCCGATAACTCAGGCAGAACCACCGCCAAGATTCCGGGCGGTGCGAACAAGGAGGCCCGCGGTGAAGCAACTCGGCGACATCCTGCTCGAGGACGGGCTGATCACGACCGATCAGCTCGGTGTTGCCGTTGATCAGCATCAAACGTTGGGCCGCAGTCTTGGTCGCGTGTTGGTTGATCAAGGAATCTTGAGTGAGACGCAACTGGTTGCAGCCTTGGCCCAGCAAATCGGATTGCGCTTTATTGACCTCAGCGATTTTCCTGTTGATGGTTCTGCCCTTGCTCGTATTCCTGGTTCAGTGTGCCGTCAGCACATGGCCATTCCCATTGGCTTTGAAGACGGCCGCATCGTGGTTGCGATGGCTGACCCCGCCAACGTTTTCGCCGCGGACGATATTCGCACGATCAGTGGCTATGAAGTGTTGCCAGCAGTGGCCACCCGCGCCGATGTTGCGGCCGCGATTGACCGCTACTACCGCGCTGACTCTGACCTTGACGACCTCACCACCGCTCTTGAAGATGCGGACGAAGCCACGGGCGATGAACTGGCCGGCCTGAAGGCAGTTGTTGAAGACGCACCCATTGTCAAGTTCGTGAACCTGCTGATTACCCAGGCGATCCAAGACCGCGCTTCTGACATTCACCTCGAGCCCACTGAGCACGATCTACGCGTGCGTTACCGCATTGACGGTGTCCTGCACGAGATCATGCGTTCGCCCAAATCAATCCAATCCGGTGTGATTTCACGCCTGAAAATCATGGCAGACATCAATATCGCTGAGCGTCGAATCCCACAGGATGGGCGCCTTTCGGTATCAGCCCACGGCAAGAAGATTGACCTTCGTGTCGCGACTTTGCCGACCGTGTGGGGCGAGAAAGTCGTCATGCGAATTTTGGACAACTCCACGGCCCGCCTGGACTTGTCTGAATTGGGCTTCACGCAAAACAACTACGAGCGGTATAGCGAGAGTTTTGGCAAGCCCTACGGCATGATTTTGGTGACCGGTCCTACGGGATCGGGTAAGTCAACAACGCTGTACGCGACGCTGAATATCTTGAACCGTCCCGAAGTCAACATCATCACGGTTGAAGACCCAGTTGAGTACCGCTTGCCAGGAATCAGTCAAGTGCAAACCAATGTCAAAGCCGGTCTGACGTTCGCGTCCTCGCTGCGATCGATTCTTCGATCGGACCCTGACATCGTCCTGATCGGTGAGATTCGCGACCACGAAACCGCACAGATTGCTGTTGAAGCTGCGTTGACCGGCCACCTCGTGCTGTCCACCCTGCACACCAACAATGCGCCGTCAGCCATCACACGTTTGACCGAGATCGGCATTGAGCCCTTCCTGGTGGGTTCGGCCGTAGATGCTGTCTTGGCCCAACGTCTGGCTCGTCGCTTGTGCATGAAGTGCAAGGAGGCCTACACGCCGACCGAGGAGACTCTGACGGCCGCCAAGGTCAACTGGGACTTGTCGGCCGGGATTCCCACCCTGTATCGCCCCGTGGGCTGCCCGTCGTGCTCAAGTACCGGCTACAAAGGCCGAATGGCTCTCCACGAGGTCATGATGGTCAACGAGGAAATCGAGCGTTTGGCCGTTGAGCACGCCCCAGCCACGGAAATTACGGCTGCTGCCCTGCGATCGGGCATGGTGACCCTGCGCGATGACGGGATGACCAAGGTTCTCAATGGAACGACCTCCGTTGACGAGATCCTGCGCGTAGTGGTCTAGATCAGCGCTTAAGGAATTGCCCGAAAGCGCCGATAGATCCTTCAGACAGGCGTCCAATCCGGGTGCTTTCAAGGAGGCTGTAGTGGAGACCACCGGTTTTACCTCGGTCCCAAGCGACGACCAGGCGTGGAGCGCCCCCAGTGAGGACTTCTTCGCCGGCTCGGCCATTGCGCACGATCGCTTTGCCCCCAGTGGAAACGTTGTTCCTCCCGCACCTACAGCCATAGCGCAGGTCGCACCAGTTCTCAAGCCAACACCAATCAGTGAGGCTGCCGCAGTACCAACGGTGCTGGTCGAGCCCCTGCCTGAACCTTCAGAACCCCCTGTCATGGCACCTCGCGCGGAAGTGGCCGACGTCGACGACGTAGAAGTCAGTGAAGATTTCAGCGATGAATACCGTCGAGTC
>JAPLBW010000013.1 GCA_026392555.1 Actinomycetota bacterium | reverse complement strand
AGTCCGGTCGCGTACTGACCTGACCGAAACCGACCTCGAAGGCCTGCACACCCTGTTGGGTGAATGGCAGATTCTGGCTGACTTGTCTTTCGCAGACCTGGTCCTATGGGTGCCAGGACGCGGGGGAGCAGGTTTTATTGCCGTGGCTCAGGTGCGCCCCACGACGGGCCCCACGGTGTTGCCCGATGACGTCGTTGGCCAGGAGGCGGATCGCAAGGAAGTCGAGCACGTTGCGCGCGCGATTGAACTAGGAGAAATCGTCGTCGCTGATGCACAAAGCTTGGGATTTGACTTAGATGTCATTCCGGTTCGTCGGGCCGGCAAGGTAGTCGGTGCGGTGACCCGCCAACATGCCAGTAGCAGCGCGCGCGAAGGCGGCTCGGCGCTCGAAGCAGCGTATGTGGCAAGTGCTGATGAATTGGCCACCATGATTGCCCAGGGTCGATTTCCCTTCCCGTCAATGTTCAATGATCCTGAATCCGCACCTCGCGTCAGCGACGGGTTTATTCGCTTGAGTGCATCGGGTGAAGTGGTGTATGCCAGCCCCAACGCATTGTCGGCGTATCGACGACTGGGCCTGACCGCTGATCTGTTGCATGCGGACTTAAGTGAATTGACCATGTCGCTTGCACCTAGCGGCCCCCTTGATGAAGAGTTAGCAGCAGTGGCCCGTGGTCGGGCACCGCGATCAGCTGAAGTCCAGGCCAATGGCTCTCAGGTAGTGCTCCGGTCTATCCCCATGCAGCCAGATGGCCAGCGCAGCGGGGCAGTGGTGCTTTTGCGCGATGTGTCGGACGTGGCTCGACGGGACCGCCTGATGGCTACGAAAGATGCCACCATCCGCGAGGTTCACCACCGGGTAAAGAACAACCTCCAAACAGTGGCTGCCCTCCTACGCCTGCAGGCCCGCCGGTTGGATTCGCCCGAAGCCCAGGCCGCCTTAGATGAAGCGGTTCGGCGCGTGGGTTCGATTGCGTTGGTGCACGAGACCTTGTCGCAAACCCCCGACGAAGTGGTCGCCTTTGATGATGTGGCCGACCGACTCTTAGGGATGGTCCTTGATGTCGGCTCGGTTGATGAAGGTCATGTCGTCACCACTCGACGATCGGGAACCTTTGGCGTCGTGCCAGCTGAAGTCGCGACACCACTGGCGATGGCTTTAACCGAGGTGTTGCTCAATGCGGTTCAACACGGTCTGCATGAATTGAATGGGCAAATCGCTATCAATGTGGTCCGGGCTGGAGATCGACTCAATGTCGAAGTCATTGACGATGGACGTGGACTGCCGGCCGCATTTGATCCCACCACATCAGATCGTTTGGGTCTGCAAATTGTCCGCACTTTGGTCGTCGGCGAATTGCAAGGAACCTTTGACATTGAATTAGCCGCTGGTGGCGGAACGCGAGCAGTGTTCGATTTGCCGCTACTTCATGAGTAGGGCAGAAAATTAAGCGCTGAAGGAGCGAACCTGGCGACGCTTGAGGGCGCGACGTTCGTCCTCGTCAAGGCCACCCCAGACGCCAGCGTCCTGACCTGATTCAAAAGCCCACGCCAAACAGTCTTCAGTTACCGTGCAACGGCCGCAAACAGCCTTGGCTTCTTGGATTTGAAGCTCAGCAGGACCGGTGGTTCCGATAGGGAAGAACAACTCTGGATCTTCGTCACGGCAGGCGGCTTCGTGGCGCCAGTCCATGCGTACTCCTTCGTTGATGTGGCAAGTGGGGCTGAAGGTGACTACTGAGCCCAAAGTGAAAAAGGCACGAAGGGTCAGGGGGAAAGCCACCGTCCGGATGCCCTATCGTCCCACTCTCGGGCGTGTCGCGCAAGTGTCTTAGCAGATCGGTCCAGCCGTGTTCATGTCGGCTAGGTCACATTTGGGGCAATTGTGGGGCTTGCGGACTAGCCACCACCGTCAGTGCTCGGGGCACGGATTCAAACCTGATGTCGGTCGTAGAGCCACTGAGATCCCCGTCGATTTGGACTGGCATGGGTCGCTGCGCCGTGATGTGAATGCTGTTGAGGTCAGTGAAAACGGTGGTCTATGGCAGGTCCGCAATGGGCTTTCCGGTGAGCAGGGTTCCAGCAATGCGCATCATGGTTGGTGTGCTCAGCTGTTGGAGCGCGACGACATCTAGCCCCTTATTCAACGATGCGTGCTGACTTCCGTCCAGCCTCAAGTCGCCGGCCATGGACCAGGGTGCGGTGGTTCTTGGTCGGTTCCCGTGCCATTGATAGTCATCGGACCAGACCACCGATCGGTAGCTGCCCAGGACTTCGTGAAACCGGCGATGTAGGTCGCTGGGGATGCGGACAGTCCTCGGCGACGTAGGTCTTCTACCGCAGAAACGATTTCCGCATCAATGCCCAAGCCGGCGTTGATCGCGAACCA
This sequence comes from Actinomycetota bacterium, assembly GCA_026392555.1. Classification (GTDB taxonomy): domain Bacteria; phylum Actinomycetota; class Actinomycetes; order UBA12327; family UBA12327; genus AcAMD-2. The sequence goes on along the minus strand of JAPLBW010000013.1, from coordinate 10,942 downwards.
GCGATTGTTGGCTAAGCCCAGCCCGATGGCTTGCGTGTGCCCATTGAGAAACAGGTCCGTTACTTGGGTCGCGGCCTTGGCTGGGTCGCGAACAATCCCTAATGCGTAGGCCAATACGTTGGCATGTCCACCGGGAACGATGGCAAGCACTGGCCCTTGCGTTTGACCACTCGAGCGATCGTGTAGCAACCCATTAATGACTTCATTGATTGTTCCATCGCCACCAACGACAGCGACAAGGTCGACGCCATCATCGGCAGCGCGTTGAGCGACAGTGATGGCATGACCGCGCGATTTGGTTTGCTTGACCTTCAGGTCAAAGGTGCGTTCAAATGTTGCCAAGACAGCCTTGCGAGCCGAGGCACTCGTTGACGTTGCCTTGGGGTTGATGATGAGTACGGCTCGCACCCCTTCAGGTTAGGCTTGCGTGGTGTCCAACACTCCTTCGCCATCCAGTTCGCGCCTTCCATGGCCTGGACCGCGGGGGTGGGCCGCCGTGGTGTGCGCCCTCCAAGGCCTGGCATTGCTGATCGTGGCGGCCGTGTCGGCCATAGACCGGAGTGACACCGTGATCGCAGACCTGGCGTTAGTGATCTGTTGGGTGGTGATCGGAGGCGGGTTACTGGTGATTGCCTGGTCATTGCTCAAGCAGCGATCCTGGGCTCGCGGTCCCGCGCTGACTTTCCAGATCATCGCGGTGGCCATTGCCGTCACCGAAGCCAAACTCACTACGGCCTATGGCTGGCTGATTGGAGTGCCGGCATTGGTGGCCTTCATCATTTTGGTACGAGGAAATCAAGCTCAGGCAGATTCATCCGATAGCTGAGTGCGTAAGTGCGCCAAGGTTCGCGCGATCTGTCGAGAGACCTTGCTTTGATTAATACCCAGTTGCTCGGCAATTTGAGTTTGGGTGAAGTCCTGCACAAAGCGAAGCGATAACAGGGTGCGTTCGAGGTTAGTCAGGGCGGCAAGTGCTGGTGCTAGGTCGGCTCGATCAAGAACACGTGCGATCTCATCGGCTTGCTCGCCACTTTGCTGCGAAGAGCCTTCGTCGTTGTCGGGTAGGTCCAAGGAACTCATCGCGTAGGACTGGCCAGCCTCAAGGGCATCAAGAATGTCTTCAGCACTTGCGTCAAGGTGGTGCGCCAGTTCAGCAATGGTTGGCGCACGTTGCAGGGTTTGCTCAAGAGCCTGCCGAGCCACATTGACCTGGCGAGAGAGGTCTTGCAGGCGTCGAGGCACCTTCAGGGCCCAACCATGATGGCGAAAGTGCTGACGAATTTCGCCAAGGATGGAACTCATGGCAAAAGCCGTAAAAGTTTGGCTGCGTTCAGGATCAAATCGATCAACGGCATGGATCAGGCCAATGGATCCGGCTCGAATCAGGTCATCCAGGGGTTCACCACGGTTGGCGTAACGCTGGGCCAGATGGCGAACGAGCGGTTGGTGCAAAACGATCAATGCTTCGCGCAGCGATTCGCGGGCAGGATCGTCAGGAAGCAGAGCGGCGAACTTGTCAATTAAGTCGCGCTCAGCCTGATAGGTGCTTGCTGAATCCGAGGACATTAGGAAGGAATCTGCACTCGGTGTTGGACGGTCAGCGTGAGTTCAAAGAGTGGGTCTGCGGGTTGAACCGCAACGTCCACTGATTGCGCGAGGGTGGTTAGGACGGTCCAGGACAGCGATTTCTCAAGGATGGGCGCGGAATTGGAGGTGGTGGTGATCAGCGTGACGTGCATGAGCTCATCGCGGTGCTGAAGGTGAATGGTGATCAGAGCATCTGGGTGCGAATGGTCGAGCAAGAGTGCGAATGCTTCACTGACGACAAGCCGCAAGTCGTCTACGTCATCGGCTGTTGCGCCGACGGCTGCCACAGTGCTCGCCACCGCACTTCGCGCGATCGCGGTATGGGCGGGAGTGGCTGGCACCTGCAAGGTGATCGTGCCGCGGATGGGTTCACCACTCACCCCTACGCCAGCGTCGGGAACTTGAGGAAATGTGGCCATGGCGAACCTCTCCGGTGAACAGACTTTGACAGGCTAGCCGATCGTGCCGGTTGGGGAAGAAAAAAAATCAGGGCCAAACAGCAGGTGCTGTCTGGCCCTGATCGACAAGCGTGTGCTTAGGCCTTCTTAGTTGCCCAGAAGATTTCAGCGATTTCATCAATCTTGGCCAAGAGCTGATCGGCAACTGATGGGTCGACGGTTCCCTTGGTGCCAGCAGCACCGGCCAACTTGGTGGCGTCATTGAACAGCTGGTGCAAGTTGGGGTAGGCCTCAAAGTGCGGAGGCTTGAAGTAGTCGGTCCACAACACCCAGAGGTGGTGCTTAACCAAACTTGAACGCTCTTCCTTGATGCCCAAGGCGCGAGCCTTAAAGGTCACATCGTCAGAAGCTGCGTACTTTTCCATGCAGGCCTTTACGGACTCGGCCTCAAGGCGTGCTTGGGCAGGGTCGTAGATGCCACAGGGCAAGTCGCAGTGAGCCGAGATCACGGTCTTTGGGGCAAACAACTGCATGATTTTTCCTTCCAGGGAAAACAACTGTGCGTCCTTAAACCCTACCCTTGAGTCAGCAGGCCCACATCAGGGAGCGATCAGGCAAGGATGGCTATGAAGATTCGCCAGCGAGGCTGGTCGGTAGTGCGGGTCGAAGGCCTATCCATGATTCCGACGTTGGCCCCGGACGAGCGTGCGCTCGTTCACTGGGGGACCGAAGTAGGACTAGGCGATGTCGTGGTTGCTCAGCGCATGGATCAACCAGAGTTGTTGCTCGTTAAACGCCTTGTGCGTTCAGCCGGCACCGGCTGGTGGCTTGAAGGCGATAACCCTGGAGCATCCGATGACTCACGCGCCTTTGGAGCGGTGGAAACAGATGCGGTTATCGGCAAGGTGGTCGCGCGATGGTCAGGCTGGAAGTTCGTTCGACTCTAAGGAGTCAACACAATCTTTCCCATCACATCTCCTGTGGCCATCGCACTTATGGCGCTGGCGGCATCGGTGAGGGGAACTACGCGATCAATCGTTGGACGCAGTCCCGTTTCTTCGAGGAAGGACACCAGCGAACTCAGTTCGCCGACCGTCCCCATGGTCGAACCCAGCACCTGCAGTTGAAGAAAGAACAGACGTGAAAGGTCGGCCGGTGGCATAGACCCGGTCGTTGCACCACTAATGATGATGCGTCCACCAGGGCGCAGGGACTTCATGGAGTGCGACCACGTGGCTTCGCCCACAGTCTCGATCACCGCATCAACGCGTTGTGGCAGTCGCGCGCCTGGTTCAAAAACTGCATGGGCACCAAGGGAAAGTGCAAAGGCCCGCTTGTCTTCTGAGCGACTCGTGGCCCACACGCGTAACCCCATGGCGCGGCCCAAGGCGATGGCTGCGCTGGCAACTCCACCGGCAGCTCCTTGGACAAGCAAAGTTTCGCCCGGCATCAACTTTCCGACGGTGGTGAGCATGCGAAATGCAGTAAGCCAAGCAACGGGTAAGCAGGCCGCCTCCTCAAAGGTGATGCCCGAGGGTTTAGGGATGACATTGCGACTGGGTACAACGACGTATTCGGCGAAGGTGCCGTCATGGACTTCGGAGAGCAAGGAGCGCCGGGGATCCAAAGTTTCATCGCCACCACCGGCAGCGGGATCGGCAATGACTCCGTGCACGATGACTTCCCGACCGGTCTCATCGATCCCGGCGGCTTCGCAACCCAAGGTGATCGGGAGTCGGTCCGGAGAAATCCCGACTCCGCGCAAGGTCCAGACATCGTGGTGATTTAAACCAGCTGCCTTGACTTGTACGCGCGTCCATCCAGAATCTGGCAGCGGAACAGGAATATCCACCAGGCCTAGAGCCTGGATGGGGTCTTCGGGTGAGCTAGTTAACGCGCGGGCAGCAAGCATGATGCAAGCCTAACCCCGATTCCGATGAACAAGCAGGGACTGTCGTCGCTGGAGAGGGAGTTAGTTTTCTTCCTCGTCGTCGTCGTCTTCGAGTCGAGCCAGCCACGTGGCCAACCGCTCAACCGGGGTTTCAAATTCGGGATGGAGATCAACGAAGGTTCGCATTTGATCGGTCAGCCATTCGAACGTGATCGATTCCTCGCCACGACGTTGATTCAGTTCTTCTAAGCCACGGTCGGTGAAGTACATAGTGCCTCGCAGGAAAGGGATTTAGGAAAATGCCTGAGCGACAAGTTCCTTTTGTTCGCCGTCGTGAACGCTGTGTGATCCGCTGGCTGGAGCTGAGGCTGCATCTCGAGAGACAAGCCGCACCGAACGAGCCAAAGCAGGGCCAAGGTTGAGGCCAACAAACGGCCAGGCGCCTTGGTTTGCAGGTTCTTCCTGACCCCACAGGACCTCGACGTCGCGCGGGAACTGGCTGATCGCGCGAGCAATGTCTACGACGGGGAGCGGGTACAGCTGCTCAACCCGAATGATCGCGGTGGTTTGCGCATCGTCGCCCAACGTGGCGCGATGGGCCAGCAAGTCGTGCGTGACCTTGCCTGAGCAAAGGATCACCTTGCGGACGCGCTGGGTATCAACGGTGGAATCTTCGATGATTGGCCTGAAGCGACCATCGGTGAAATCAGAGGTAGCGGAGGTCGCGGCCTTGTTACGCAACATGGACTTGGGTGTTGCCACGATCAAGGGGCGGACGCGCTCACTCAAAACGTGGTCGCGCAACAGGTGGAAATACGAGGCCGGTGTGGACGGCATGGCCACCGTCATGTTGTCCTGTGCGCATAGTTGCAAGAAGCGTTCGATGCGCGCCGATGAGTGGTCGGGACCTTGGCCTTCGAGACCGTGCGGGAGGAGCAGCGCGACGGAAGATCGTTGCCCCCATTTTTGTTCTCCGGAGGCGATGAACTCGTCAATGATGGTTTGTGCACCGTTAACGAAGTCACCGAACTGTGCTTCCCACATCACCAGCGCCTCGGGGCGGGCAACGGCGTATCCATATTCAAAGCCCAAAGCGGCGTATTCACTCAGCAGGGAGTCGTAGGCGTACAGGCGCGATCCGTTGGTGTACAGCTGCTTCAACGGTTTGTAAGCGTGACCATCAAGTTTGTCCATGATGACGGCATGGCGCTGACCAAAGGTTCCACGACGACTGTCTTGACCAGCAAGACGGACCGAGCGACCTTCGGCAAGGAGTGAACCCATCGCCAACATTTCAGCGGTTGCCCAATCGATGGTGTCGTCTTGGACCATTTGCGCACGGCGTTGGAGTTGTGGTGCCAGTCGGGGATGAACGTGGAAGTTTTCAGGGAGGTTGAGCTGGGTGTTGATCACGGCATTGATTTGATCGGTGGAAATGGCAGTGTCGACAATTTCCGATGACTGAACAGGAGCAGGGGTCGCTGCTTCAAGGGGTTGAGCCTTGGCTTCTTGCACCTCAGTGTGAGCTCGCTCAAGGATTTCCTGGAATTCCTTCAAGGCTTGTTCGGCTTCTTCGACGGTGATGTCACCACGACCCACGAGGCCTTCGGTGTAACGCTTGCGGACCGACCGCATCGTGTCAATACGCTCGTACATGGTGGGCTGAGTCAAGGAGGGGTCATCGGCCTCGTTGTGCCCGCGCAGTCGGTAGCACAACATGTCGACGACGACGTCCTTGTGGAACTCCTGACGGAATTCAAAGGCCAGCCGTGCCGCGTAAACGACGGCTTCGGGGTCGTCACCATTGACGTGGAAGATCGGAGCTTGAATCATCCGCGCGACGTCCGTGGCGTAGACCGAGGAACGGGAGTGCTCAGGGGCGGTGGTGAATCCCACTTGGTTGTTCACGATGACGTGCACGGTTCCGCCGGTGCGGTAACCGCGCAGTTGGGAAAGGTTCAAGGTTTCGGCAACAACGCCTTGGCCGGCAAAAGCGGCATCACCGTGCATGAGCAACGGCAAAATGTTGAATGGTCCATCTTCCTTTCTCATCAGGTCTTGCTTAGCCCGAACGATGCCCTGCAAGACAGGGTTGACAGCTTCCAGGTGCGATGGGTTAGCGGCCAGGTACACGCCACACGTTGCGCCACTGTCGGCGGTGAAGGTTCCTTCGGTACCGAGGTGGTACTTCACGTCACCTGAGCCCTGCACTGAACCAGGCATGACCGTTCCATCAAACTCACGGAAGATCTGGCTGTAGGACTTGCCGGCCACAGCTGCTAAGACGTTGAGTCGTCCGCGGTGCGGCATGCCAATGCACACTTCCTGAAGGCCAGATTCAGCAGCAGCTGAGAGCACCGCATCCAACAGCGGGATCAGTGATTCGCCGCCTTCGAGGGAGAACCGCTTTTGACCCACGTACTTGGTTTGCAAGTACGTCTCAAAAGCTTCACCGGCATTGAGGCGCCCCAAGATGCGCAATTGCTCCGCGTGGTCGGGCTTGGCATGGGGGCGTTCGAGGCGGGCTTGTAGCCAGCGGCGCTGTTCGGGGTCTTGAATTTGCATGTACTCGATGCCAAGCGTGCGGCAGTAGGAATCGCGCAAGAGCGCCAAGATATCGCGAAGCGTGGAGATGGCGGCGCCGCCAAAGCCACCGGTAGCAAATTCACGATCAAGGTCCCACACGGTCAAGCCGTGTGCCGCAAGGTCCAGATCCACGAACTTACGTTGTTCGTATTCGAGCGGGTTCGTGTCGGCCATGAGGTGTCCGCGCACGCGGTAGGCATGGATGAGCTCTTGGACTCGGGCTGTTTTGTTGACGTCGTCCTCGTGGGAGGCAACGACATCGGTTTCCCAGCGCACGGGCTCGTACGGGATGTTGAGAGAAGCAAATACGTCGTCGTAGAAGTTGTCTTCGCCGAGCAAGAGTGAGTGAACTACGCGCAGGAAGTCACCTGATTGTGCGCCTTGAATAATGCGGTGGTCGTACGTAGAGGTCAAGGTCATGACCTTGCCGATGGCCATGCGAGCCAAGGTCTCACTTGATGCACCTTGGTATTCGGCCGGATACTCCATGGCACCAACGCCGATGATGGTTCCTTGGCCTTGCATCAGTCGAGGTACGGAATGGACCGTGCCAATGGTTCCGGGGTTCGTCAGCGTGATGGTGGTGCCAGCGAAGTCATCAACCGTGAGCGTGTTGGCGCGAGCGCGACGCACGACGTCCTCGTAGGCGGCCCAGAACTGAGCAAAGTCCATCTGGTCGCTGAACTTCACCGATGGGACAAGCAATTGCCGCGAACCATCCGGCTTGGCGATGTCGATCGCCAAGCCAAAGTTGATGGACTGGTTCTTTTGCACTGCCGGCTTTCCATCCACCGTGGTGAACGAGTAGTTCATGGCTGGAATGGTCTTCAAGGCGCTCACGATGGCGTAACCGATCAGGTGTGTGAACGAGATTTTGCCACCGCGGCCGCGAGCGAGTTGCTGATTAATGATGAGGCGGTTTTCGATCAAAAGTTTTGCCGGAACCGCGCGAACACTGGTGGCCGTGGGCACACTCAGGGACGCGTCCATGTTGGTAACAACCCGGGCCGCTGGGCCGCGCAGGACGTCAGTGTTTTCGTTTGCCTCTGTGACTTGCGCGGAGGCCACTACCGGTGCGGGGGTAGTTGGAGCCGGCTGTGGAACAGACGGTGTAGCTACCGGTGCTGGTGCCGCAGGTGGCGATGATGCGGGCACCGCTGGCGATGGTGCGGGCACCGTTGGTGTTGCTACTGGTGTGCTTGCAGGTGCCGGACTTGTTGAGTCGGTAGGGGAGTAATCAGCAAAGAAGTCCCACCACGCTGGGTTGACACTTTCTTTGTCTCGCAAGTACGACTGATACATCTCGTCGACGAGCCATTGATTGGGTCCGAACGCATCCAGGGGGGACTCGGCAGTCACGGGTTTTTCGGGCCTCTCGCACGGGGAACCGGTCGGTCACAAACACTAGCCCCGGCGCTTTCGGGAACCCAGAGCGGGCACAGCGGGCACACCGGGCACACCGGGCACACCAGGCATTGAGCCTGCTCCACAATCCACAACGACCTACTCGGGCGGTGGTCCCCAATAGGGCTTCATGCGCGCATCGTCTTCCCAGCCGGGCACGATGCGCAAAACGCGTCGGTCGTTACGCAAGATTTCGTCAGCGTGGGCTCGAACGGCGGCAAAGTCGTCAGTGGCATGCAAGAACTTGCCGTCAAAGTCATCCCATTCGCCGTGGGCACAGGCCACCACTAAATCGCTGATGCGCTCAACGGGTGTCCATCCGCCGGGAGGGGCTGCCGGTGCTCCTGCTGGATCAGTCAGGACCAGGCCAGGTGAGAGGTCGATGGCCTTAACGCCGGTGCCCTTCAGTTGCGAAGACAGTTGGTCCGTGAGGCGGAACAAACCTGACTTACTGACGGGGTACGCGCCGTCGGTCATGGACAGGGCGGCTGCGCCGGCAAGGGAGTTCATTGCCAAGACGTAGCCTTCACCGCGCGCGACCATGTGCGGAAGGGCAAAGCGAGCGAACAGGTAGGGGCCAAACAAGTTGGTTTCAACTCGGGACCACCAGTCCGCAGGATCTGACTCCCACAATTTCGTGCCATCCCATGATGCCGATCGTGCTGCGTTGTTAATCAACAAGTAGATAGGTCCAAGGTCAGCTTCCGTTGCTGCAACAATCTTTTCCACGGCCGCCTGGTCTGCGACATCGGCGGCGAAGGACACGGCCTGTCCACCAGCAGCAATAATTTCATCGCGAGCTGCGTCGACATCAGAAGCGGTTCGTGCAACGAGGGCGACCTTCATGCCCTCTTGAGCCAATCGCAGACCCAGTGCGCGACCGATCCCGCGACCGCCGCCGGTGATAAGTGCTACCCGGCCGGTGAGGTCATTGCTCATCGCTGGTCTCGCTTCCTGAATGGGTGACTGGTTCGCTACGTAGATCCGCGTCAACCGTTGTGGTTGTCGGTGTGGCTGTGGCTGGCATCGTGCCACGGATTGGTAGGTGTGACAGGGGTTTGGCTGATGCGGCGGGCGAAGGTTGCGTCAAGGGCCCAGAGGAAGCCGCCTTGGACAGCCACTCCGGCGCCAAGGCCCAACCAGTGGGTTGCCGGCTTTCCGGTGCGACGGCTCAGTGGACCAGCGGCGAGCATGGTGGCAATCCCAGCTGCCACATAACCCACATCCAGTGCGGCATTGATGACGAGGAGTTTCTTCAGCTTGTCGGCCTTTTCCTGAGCTTGTTCGTCGGTGAGCTGTTGGTCGATGCTTTGTTGTCGTCGCCACGTACCAAAACCGGCGATGGCGCCATCAATGGCTCCCCAACTCAATTGCTGTCCGGCGAATCCTTTGAGAAAAGGTGAATCAGCAACTTCGCCAACGAGTTTGACGACTGCACCCATCGCCATGCTGCTGATGGCCCACCGACCGAGGGTTTGGGTGAGTTCGACCTCAAGGTCATTGATAGTGGGCTGATTCACCACACCATTGTGCTCCGGTGTCTGGTCAGATGGCTAGTTATGTCGGGTGAAGAGCAGATCAAAGACTGCATGGCCCTTATCTAGCCCTGCTTGTTCGTAGCGAGTGAGCGGGCGCCAATCGGGTCGAGGCAGGTAGTTCTGTGTCGTGTTGGTGAAGTCGGGGGAAGCGGTCAATGCCTCGAGCATGTGCTCGGCGTAGGGCTGCCAATCGGTGGCGCAATGCAGGAATGCTCCTGGCGCAAGCTTGCTGGCCAAGAGGGAAGCAAATTCGGGCTGGACGAGGCGACGTTTGTTGTGCCGGGCCTTGGGCCAGGGGTCGGGGAAGAAAATTCGTGTTCCGTGCAGGCTCAGTGGCGCGATGCAATCGCGGATAAACGGCACGGCATCGGTATTTGCTGCTCGAATGTTGGTCAATCCCGCAGCGTCCACATTCTGGAGCAGGCGAGCTACTCCGCGGGTGTGAACTTCCAGCGCGATGATGCCGACGTCGGGTTGGGAAGTGGCCATTGCAACGGTTGCTTCGCCAAAGCCGCAACCAATTTCAAGGACCACTCGTTCTTGGTCAAACACATCGCGCAGATTGATGGCCTGATGTGGTTCGAGCAAATACTTAGTCCGATGGCTTTCCAACGTTGTCGCATTAAGTGGACTCAAACGGCCTTGCCGCGAATGAAAACTGCGAACCCGTTGTTCATGGGTAGTCATAATTACGAGGCGGTCCCAGTGAACTTGGGTGTGCGTTGGGCATCAAGGAGAGCCACCCAGACCTGTCCGGCTTTCATCGGAAAGTCTTTGCCTTGATACAGCCATCGTGTCGGTGAAGAAACCGTTGGTCGTGACCACGTGAGCTTGTAGTAACGACCGTCCCGGATGGCAATGGCTTTGCCAGTGCCGATCGTGCGCGATTTCGGCACGGGATTTCCGGCCACATCGTCCCGACCGGTATTGCTGAGCTTGACCGACTGGATCACCAACGTGGATGCACTGACTGGGCCTTGGTCAGAGGTGTCTTGAACGCCGCCGAGGTAGTAATTCCAACGACCGGTTGATGCCTTGTATTTAAAGGTGATGCGAGCGCTTGGGTAGGTGATGGTCACTCCAGTGGCTTTGCGCCCACCTAGAGGCAGCGCGCCGAAAGTGAAGCCTACGTACTTGGGCTTGGCTGAGCCACCGGCCTGTTTGATCAACTTCGCCGGCTTGGCGTATTCGTTGTAGGGAGCTGAGCGCGAGGACAATCGCGCATAACCTCCGCCGTAAGTCTCGGCGCTGACGTCAATGAGTCCGGCACGCTTGACCTGTCGTGCCACCGCATCAACAGAGCCGCTGAAGCCAAAAGCGATTGGTCCATACATGGGTAGCAACTCTGCGTCAGTTTCGCGCGCGCTGCGGATGGGCGCGACTTTGGTAGGAATCGTTGTGGAATAAATCAGGGCCAATCGCGACAAGCCACCTTCGACTTGTTGGACGTAGACAACGTCAGCGTCAACCAGTCCGATGTGGGGCAATGAGCGATTGGTGTTGTCCATCTTGAGCGCCAATACAGGCCCGTTGGCACT
>JAPLBW010000177.1:3331-3659 GCA_026392555.1 Actinomycetota bacterium | reverse complement strand
CTTGTAGTTGATTTCGGCTTGACCAGCGGTACCGACTTCGTGGTGGGCGCGCTCAACCTGGAAACCGGCTTCCAGCAGGGCGGTGCTCATCTCGTCGCGTAGGTCGGAGTAGTGGTCGACGGGCGAAACAGGGAAGTAGCCACCCTTGTAGCGGGTCTTGTAGCCCAAGTTGCCGCCTTCTTCTTCGCGGCCGGTGTTCCATGCGCCTTCGATGGAGTCGATGTAGTAGTAGCTAGCGTTCTGCTTGGTTTCGAAGCGAACGTCGTCAAAGATGTAGAACTCGGCTTCTGGTCCGAAGTACACCGTGTCAGCAATGCCGGTGCTCTTG
>JAPLBW010000177.1:0-3320 GCA_026392555.1 Actinomycetota bacterium | reverse complement strand
TATTCCTCAGCCTTGGCGGCGACGTTGCGTGGGTCGCGGCTGTAGAGCTCGTTGGTGAACGGGTCAACAATCGAGAAGTTCATGTTCAGCGTCTTGGCTGCACGGAACGGGTCAATCACGGCAGTGTCGAAGTCGGGAACCAACTTCATGTCTGATTCGTGAATGGCCTGGAAGCCGCGAATCGATGATCCATCGAACATCATGCCGTTGTTCAGCGTGTCTGCATCAATGGTGGCTGCGGGCACGTTGAAGTGCTGCATCACACCGGGCAGGTCGCAGAAGCGAACGTCGATGTACTCAACGTTCTCCTTCTTCACGAACGCAAGCAGTTCGTCAGCGTTCTTAAACATCTATCCTCCAACGTGGGGTAAGCCCTACGGCCAACCAACAGGGTCGTAATTGCGAAAAACCTGCTCGACGGTGAGTGGGCTCTCCGGTAAGAACTGCCTTAACCCTAGGTTGTGCGGATTTCTCGGCCGTGTACGGGTTGTTGCGCTGGTGTTAACGATTACGCCTAGGGTTGAGCCATGGATCGCAGTGACCTCGGGTCGTGGCTCGATGGGCCCAGTTTTGGCGAAGGGACCCCTGGCGAGCGACTGGGATTACCCCTCGAGGGCCCTGGGTCTATTGCGCGGTTAGGTCCACGGGCCTTGGCGTTGCTTATTGACTGGTTACTTGGTGTGACGGTTGTGACCATTGTGAGTACTGGGACTTTAGGTTTTGGCGCGGACCAAAGTGTGGCTACACGATCAGGGTGGACCTGCTTGGTGGTCTTTTTTGTTGCGGTGAGCTCATTAACCTGGCTGACCGGTGCCAGCGTGGGACAGCGCTTGCTGCGGGTTCAGGTTGTGCGTCTGAGCGGTCAGCCATTGGGTCTGCTGCGTACGTTACTGCGAACGGCCTTGTTGTGTTTAGTGATTCCGGCGGTGATCTATGACCGCGACGGCCGGGGCTTGCATGACAAAGCGGTGGGAACCGTAGCGGTTCGCACGCGCTAGTCGATCGTTTCGACAGTGTCGGTCGCGTAATTCGCCGATGTACCCGTAGAGGGTGAACAAAGCGTTGCGTCTTTGCCGGTTGTGGACTTGTGGTAGATCGCGGTACTGGTTCGGGTGAAATTAATCTGCCTGACCCCAAATATCTGGGCAAAGATCGTCGGAATCCCTTGGCTAATCGTCACCTTGATGGCTTTGCACGCGTTTGACCCACTAGACGGCGCTGCACAGGTCGGCGGGCACGCCACGTTGGCGGTGATGTCATTGGCAAGAAGTACTTGCGAAACGCTTTGTTGGGTAGCGGTCAGAGTCGCCCCACTTTGGTACTGGAATACCCCTGTCACAGCAGCGCTGCGGACCTGTTGCTGGAGCTGATCTGCGTTGAGACGAAGGTTCGCTAGGTCTAGACAGAAAGCACAGAGCGGCAGGATGAGAACTCCGACTAAAAGCGCAAAAAGAACCGCGATTACTCCACGTTCATTGCTCGATCGACGGGAAAACCGCCGACACATCAACCAGGTAGTGCGTGATGGATCTCTCATCGCCCGTGCTTGTCGTCGCTCTTCTTGTGCTTGTCGTACTTAACCTTCGCTGTAGGAGTGGTCGTTCCACCACACGTACCCGAGGGGGATTTGCCAACGCCGGGTCGCAGTGCACTTACCGAACTCGCTTCAAGGTCAAGAGCTGCCCCGAGGCCGAGGAAAGTTTGCGTTCCGGTTAACCACCCGTGGCGAGCGCTGACGTAGATGCCAATGTTGCAGCCATCTTCGGAATTCAAAGCATCCGGATTGAACGCGGTCACAGCCGATGGAGTGCTAGTGCTGCTGTTTGTTTGGACGCAGTTAGTGAGGGTAGAAGTTCCGGTGGGGTTGCCGCTGGAGGCACCCGTGCTGTACCCAGCGCACGTGTACGTCGTCGTCACTGTCTTGGTTTGAGTCTTGACTGAGCCGATGAAGTAGTCGGTAGTTGTTGCAATCGTCTTGATCACCGATGGATCCTGGTAGTTATAGGTGACGGCTGGGGTTCCGGTGGTGTACGAGCTATTGGAGACGGTTGGCTTCATCCAGTAGAGCTTGGCACTGCACTCTTTACCAATAAGTATGGTCGCCTCGATGGTCCAATCGTTTTTGAGTGGAATGAGTTTGTCAGATTCGCCATTATGGAAGTTTGACTTGCCGATTGGATATTTGGTCGCGGTAGCTGTGTTGTTGCACTCGGGCAATGTCGCGTCTTTATCGATCAGAAAGAACGCGGCACTATTGTTGGCGTATTCCTTGGTGTAATCGGTTTTAGTGATCTGCACGTAGTCGTTGTTGTCAGAAATCACCGGAGCTGCGTCTACCGGTGCTGCTGGACTAGCTGTTACAACACTCTTGACGAATGCGCCATTGATGTAGTCATAGAGGATGCACGAGGTGTAGGGGCACGGGTCTGGGTCAGTGGCCGCGATGGGATCGCCGTTGGCATCTGGCTGGTAGAGGTAGAAATAGTCGCCTTGGACCAAGTTCTTTGAGTTCTGGAGCATGACGGTTTTCGCAACCGTTTCACGACCGCTTGGTGCATTGGCAGTTTGGTCCGATACATCACTGCCTGCCGAGTTGATCGCGCTTTGCTGGTTGAACATGAAGGAGAACTCAATGACGCCAAAAACCAAGACAAGGAAAATGGGAACGATGAGCGCAAACTCAACGGCTGCTGCACCGGAGTCCCCTGAGCTCGCACGCTGACGGAGCCGGGTTAACGGCATCAGTGAAGAGAACGAGCGCTGGAGCATCGGTCCTCCTCAGGCCGGGTGGTTGTCATATTGTGCCGGATACCTAGGTTATCCACATGGGGCTATCCCTGCGCAGGTGTAAAAGTTCACCCAATTAGCGCTGTTTACCGCGTGGAACTCGCCCGCCCTTGGGCATGGGGCCCTTGGGGATCGGCATTTGTTCCATCATTCCGCCTAGGGCAGCTAGGCGTCGACGTACCTCGGTGACTTCTGCGGGCTTGAGGGCGCGGGGGAGTTTTTGCAGGCTGCGCTGCACTTTGGCCAGGGGAATGGTGCCGGGTCCTTCGCCCACGATGATCTCGTGAACAGGAGTGTCGGCGACCAGCTTGGATAAACGCTTGGTCTCGTTTTGCAATAAGCCACGGACGCGGTTGATATCGCCTTCGCCGATGAGCACGATGCCTGGGCGGCCTACTGCGCGCGATACGAGGTCTTGTTGACGTGTGCCGGCAACAGCTGGGGTGACGGTCCAGCCGCGAACACCTTCGGCAACTGCTGCACCAGCTCGCGGTTGTCCAGCAACCTGGGCATAAGCAGCGCGCTCGACGCGT
>JAPLBW010000123.1 GCA_026392555.1 Actinomycetota bacterium | reverse complement strand
AGTCATCGGCCCTCAGGGCTATTCGCGCGCTGGAGCCAGTGGAGCGCAGTGCGTACTGCGGAGCCGTGGGTTGGGTGGATGCTGATAACCCAACAGCAGAACTGGCCGTGGGGATTCGCACGTTTTGGCTCGAAGGCGGGCGGTTGAACTTTGGAACCGGTGCTGGGATTACCTGGGCCAGTGATCCTGAAGCCGAATGCGCCGAAACCGAACTCCAAGCCGCGCGCTTGCTGACCGTGGCTAGCGGGACATGGAAGGGTTCTGATTCATGACCCAACCGCAAGTCTGGCTTAACGACCACCTCGAAGCTGGCGATCAAGCGCGCGTGAGTGTGCTCGATCGTGGCTTCAGTGTTGGCGATGGAGTGTTTGAAACTCTTAAAGTCACCGAAGGTGCAGCCTTTGCTTTAACGCGACACTTAGATCGTCTTGTTCAGTCCGCCCACGGCATGGGTTTGCAGGTACCTGCGGTTGAACTCGTGCGTGAAGGTGTTGAACAACTTCTCGCAGCTAATGCGCAGGTGTTCCCAGCGACATCTCGACTTCGAATTCAGTTGACCGCAGGGTCCGGCTTGGCTGGTTCGGAGCGCTCAGGCGGTGAACCCACCTTGGTGATCACCCAAACAGCAGCGACGCTGTGGCCGGATACCTCGGCGGTGATTACGGTTCCGTGGACGCGCAACGAGAACTCTCCGATCGCCGGCTTTAAGACCACCTCGTACGCAGACAACGTTGTTGCGCTGGCCCGGGCCAACGCGGTCGGTGCCACCGAAGCTTTGTTCGCCAACACCCAAGGGGATTTGTGTGAAGGCACGGGCTCGAATGTCTTTGTCGTGGTGGGGGATCGTCTGATCACTCCACCACTGAGCAGCGGATGCCTGCCAGGAATTACTCGCGCGCTAGTGCTGGAGTGGATTGGCGCAGAAGAGCTAGCTGTTCCGATGTCGGTATTGCGCGAAGCCGACGAAGTGTTCATTACCTCGTCCACGCGCGATATTTCGCCAGTTCATTCCATTGATGGACAACTCGTCACACATGCTCCAGGGCCTGTGACCTCCGCGGCGCAAAAAGTCTTCGCAACGCAGCTGACACAGACCCTGGATCCTTAATCGCCCCCTCAAGCGATTTAGGCCGCTCCTAAGAGCTGAGCAAGTGTTCGATCTAAGTCGTCATCAAGAACGGGGTCTTCGTTTCCTCGACCCACGATGTCGTTGGTTTGGCCAAGAAACTCAGCGAGTTCGATGACGTCAATGGCAAAGTGCGCCGTGCCACCGGGGGTGTGCAGGAGAAGGTGCACGCCATCTTCGTGTGGCTCAACGTGGACATCGCCATCACCGACCGATTGCTTCATGCCATCCCAGAGGAGATCGCGCGCAATCGTCCAGCGCACGCCATGATCTGCAGCCATAAACGTCATGGTCACCACGAGCGGGTCATTGCCTGCGTAGGCCACTGTGGTCCGCACCGGCAAGGCTGGCTCGCCATCGACCACGAGGAGCACGTCCAAATCCCGCGTTAGCGCCTTCTTTGCACTCATTTCCCCTCCTTTGGCCGGTCACCGCCGTACGCGGTGGCTCAACACACCTATTGACCAAAGCGGAACCTTTTATGCAATGAGAAGATAGAAAACGTGAACAATTTTGAGATGGAGCCAGAACAGGCACGCATCGACCGAGAAAAGTTCTTGCGGCCGGTCTGGTTGGAGCGGATCCGACTTAAGATTGCCCGCAATAAGGCTTTGGAACTGGTGTATCGGCTCGTGGTGTTGGCCATCGGATCGGTCATCTTGCTCGCGGGCGTGGCCATGCTGGTATTCCCAGGACCTGGCTGGGCGGCCATCGTTTTGGGCTTGTTGATTTTGGCTACTGAATTTCATTGGGCTGAAATCCTGCTCGAGCCGTTGCAGCGGTTAATTAGCAAGCTGGCATCGAGGGCTAAGGATCCGCATGCGCGGGCAGAAAACATCGTGTTCGTCCTGGTTGCTGTGATCGCGATTGCGCTGGCCCTGTGGTGGTACCTCGCGCGCTACGGCGTGACCTTGGAGCCGTTGCCCTTCATCAACTAGCCACAGTCCTGCGGTCGGTGAGCATCTGCGGCCGTGCGCTAACATCAGCAATCCGCATTAGCGGGCGATTGGCGCAGTGGTAGCGCGCTCCGCTCACACCGGAGAGGTCACTGGTTCGAACCCAGTATCGCCCACCCTTACAGCCCAGTAATAGCACGGATCTGGGCTCAGCGACACCGCGCGTGCCACTATTCGTGCCACTATCCGCACCCGACAGCACGTGACGGGGTCATGACCAGTGACGCCTACTTCCAGATGGGTTCGGGAGACAGCACCCCCGCAGCCCGCTTCCCGCCCTACGGCGTCGGTTCTCCTGGCTCACGAATCGTGATCGTGGGCTCCCCGACAGGCAGGTTGAACGTGTCGATGAGCACCGCATCGCTTGTGCCGAGATTGGTTGCGGTCATCAAGGTGTTCGGAGGCATGTAGTAGCACGTCCCTGCAGGGAACACCATCGGCTCGTCGCGGCCCTCGTTGTAGTCGGTGATCTCGCCACTCAGGACACACGTGTGGCCGCCGTAGTCATGACTGTGAATGGGTGCGCGGCTGCCGGCTGGCCGGGTGGCGCGTGTGATGACGAGCCTGTTTCCGTCGGCATCGATCGTGTCGAGCATCGTCTTTTTGTCGCGCAATGACTTCCAGGGCACGGGAAGCGCAGCGCCGTTGATTGTTGTCACGTCGCGTTGGGTGCTCAGAGGCGAGGAGGAGTTCGATGTGGAAGGCAGGGCCGTGCTCGGAGCCGCATCGGTGGCGCTGCAGGCAGCGAGCAGCGTCGACGCGGTCAGGGCGAGCGCGATGACCGCGGTCGCGTGAGAAGGGCGCATACCCGAAGAATAGCGGACGACACCACGCCACCCTCGGCACTTCATCGGCGATTCTCTCCCCGACCCAGTATCGCCCACCAAGCAAGGTCTATGGCTTTTGAAGTTGAACGGCTCCAAAGGAGACGTTAAAACGATCGCACCAGATCGAAACGCTCGTGAGCTTTTTTAAGTCCACGTCACTGGGGATGGTGTAGTTCTGGTTGCCCTTATTCGCCTTCAAGTTCCCTAAGTTGACGTAACTTCCATCGTCAAATACCCGCCAGCCGGCCTTGCCCTTAATCACAGGAGCGTCGGTGATCCAGACTTTTAGATCAGGTCCATCGCTGGTTGACAAATTCGTCAGGCGCAAAATCCTTGAGCCATCGGGTAGCTGTAGAACGGCCGCTCGCCCTGTTGTCTCGTATTCGTGGCTGATAAAGGTTCCTGTTGCCAGGGTGAGGATGGATGCATTTTGGGTTGGCGAGACGCGTGGCGCGGATTGGCTGGGTTCTGGCAGCGAGGAGTCGGTTGAAGTGCTAGAAGAAACCGACGGTAGGGATTCGTTGATTGTTGTGTTGGTGACTAGACGCCACGGTTGAAAGAGATAAAGCCCTATGCCAGCACCGATAAGAAGCAAGCCAGCAATCGAAGCGGCAATTACTCGTTTAGTCATCACTTCTTCACATTACTTGTATTTGCACATGCTGGCGCGCTTTAGGCACGGTTATCGAGAACCCGTCGGCGCAGCGAATCGCGGTCAGTTGGTCTCAGCCATTGGGGGAGGCGCGGTCAAAGCGGCAGCCAAACCTTGCAAGTCCTTGCGCTGTTTGCGCCGGAAGTGTAACTGGATGCGACGACCGTCGGTGGTGAACAAGTCAATGCGCCCATTGACCAGCGTGAACATAAAAGCGTTGGGTTGCTTAACTTTGACGTCAGCAACTTGATTGCGCTCCAAGATCAGGGGCTGATCCCAACTCTGGCCGGCCAGGGCGATCTTGGACATCTTGTTGTGCCCGACGATGTTGAGGGTGGTGCCATCGAAGTCAACGTGGACCATGTGCCCCGTGAAAGTTGTCATAGCCCCACGCTAACCCCGTGGGCAGACAGGTTCTGGGCGCCTTGCTCGGTAGGCTGAGATCATTCCCACAGGTAGGCGTGGGATTCACTGCTGGTTCAAGGCCTGGGAGAACGCTGTGTCAACGCTGAGCGTCACGATCGATGGAGTGCCAAGCGAGTGTGCGGCTGGCGCGACCGGTCTGGATGTCTTTGCCGACCGCCGTGAAGTCGTGGTCATGCGCATCGATGGCGAATTGCGCGACTTGCATCTTCCCCTTGAGGCCGGACAAGCGATCGAAGCGGTCACGATTGATTCACCCGATGGCCTGATGGTGATGCGCCACTCCACCGCGCACGTTCTGGCCCAAGCCGTTCAACACATCAACCCCAGGGCGAAGCTAGGCATCGGACCGCCGATTGAGAATGGCTTCTACTACGACTTTGATGTGGAAACCCCGTTCACGCCCGATGACCTCAAGGCCATTGAGAAGCGCATGGAACAGATCGTTAAGCAGGGCCAACGTTTTACGCGTCGGGTCGTCAGCGATGAAGCCGCCGCGCAGGTGACCAGCGCCTGGATGGAGGCAGCCGATGATCACTCTGCCGCCGCCGTCCTCCCCGTTCACCGCGTGGCCCGCACGTGCCCACTACGCGGTTGATTCCGGCCTTTAAGTTGATGCGTTCAGCTGCGGCCTATTGGCGCGGGAGCGAAAAGAATCCCCAACTTCAGCGCATTTACGGCACCGCCTGGGCTAGCCGCGATGACCTCAAAGCACACCTGACTTTCCTCGAAGAGGCCGAAAAGCGCGACCACCGTCGCCTAGGCACCGAGCTAGACCTTTTTTCCTTCCCTGACGAAATCGGTTCGGGCTTGGCGGTCTTTCACCCCAAGGGCGGAATCATCCGTCGCGTCATGGAGGACTACTCGCGCAAGCAACACGAAGCCGCGAACTATGAGTTTGTGTACAGCCCGCACTTGACTAAGGCGATCTTGTTTGAAAAGTCTGGTCACTTGGACTGGTACTCCGAGGGCATGTACCCGCCGATGGACTTGGACACCGAATACGACGCCGATGGCCAGGTCAAGCGCCAGGGCGCGCAGTACTACATGAAGCCGATGAACTGCCCCTTCCACAACTTGATCTATAGCGCGCGTGGTCGCTCGTATCGCGAACTGCCATTGCGCTTGTTCGAATTTGGAACGGTGTATCGCTACGAGAAGTCCGGTGTGGTCCATGGGTTGACCCGCGCCCGCGGATTTACCCAAGACGATGCACATATCTACTGCACGCGTGAGCAAATGGCCGAAGAGCTCGATCGCTTGCTGACCTTCGTGCTTGATCTCCTGCGCGACTACGGGCTCGATGACTTCTATCTCGAGTTGTCCACCCGCAATCCCCAAAAGTCCATTGGTAGCGACGAGGTGTGGGAAGAAGCCACCGAGGTTTTGCGCTCAGTAGCCGAGAATCAAGGCCTGGAACTGGTCATGGACCCTGAAGGCGCCGCCTTCTACGGCCCGAAGATTTCCGTGCAAACGCGCGATGCGATCGGACGCTCGTGGCAGATGTCGACTATTCAGGTCGACTTCAACCTGCCTGAGCGCTTTGACCTGGAATACCAAGCAGCCGACGGTTCGCGTCAGCGTCCCGTGATGATTCACCGCGCATTGTTTGGTTCGATTGAACGTTTCTTCGCCGTCTTGCTTGAGCACTACGCCGGGGCGTTCCCTCCCTGGTTGGCGCCTGTTCAAGTCGTCGGTATCCCCATCGCTGATGAACACGTGCCGTACTTGGACGAGGTCGCTGCACAACTTCGGGCCGCTGGGATTCGTGTCGAGGTCGATTCATCCAACGATCGGATGCAAAAAAAGATCCGTAACGCGCAAAAGCAAAAGGTTCCCTACATGCTCATCGCTGGCGATGAGGATGCGGCTAAGGGTGCGGTGTCGTTCCGCTTCCGCGATGGCACCCAAGACAACGGAATTGCTATTGAAGAAGCCATCGCCCGTGTTGTTGATGCGGTTGACCGGCGAATTCAGGTTTAATCCATGACCCAGAGCCCTGATGGTTCCGCTGATGCCGCAGACGGCAAGGCCAAAGCCAAGCACGCCGCATCTTTTGTCGTTGATCCGATCGCGCGCGCGTTAC
Organism: Actinomycetota bacterium; assembly: GCA_026392555.1. GTDB lineage: Bacteria > Actinomycetota > Actinomycetes > UBA12327 > UBA12327 > AcAMD-2. Next base: position 9,736 of record JAPLBW010000123.1, on the reverse strand, counting down.
TTAAAGCGCACATCAGTCCGGATGCTGTAACGATCGTTGGGACGCTGGGCGCTGTGGTGGCAGCACTGTGGTGTTACCCCACCGGACATTTGTTCGCTGGCACGATCATCGTCAGTGTTTTTGCCCTTAGCGACATGCTCGATGGGTCGATGGCCCGTCAATCTGGGCGCCAGAGTGCATGGGGTGCGTTCTTGGATTCTCTGCTTGACCGCTTCACAGATGCTGCGATCTTTGCCGGTCTGACGATTTGGTTTCTGGGCTCAGGAAACGAACCGATCTTGGGCTACGCAGCGCTGTATTGCTTAGCTGCTGGCCAAGTCATCAGTTATGCGCGAGCCCGCGCCGAAGGTTTGGGACTTCAAGCCTCCGGTGGAATTGCCGAACGCTTGTTGTGGTGATGGTGGCCACCGGGTTTAGCGGCCTGGGAGTCCCGTTCATTCAGGCCATTGGTTTGTGGGTCCTGGTGATCGCGACAACGATCACGGTGATTCAGCGCATGGTCATGGTGCGTCGACAGGTAGTCGACGGTCAGTGAGTGGCGAGAGCGCTGTGACAGGTATTCGCGACCGGGCTGCTGACTGGGCCTATGCAACAGGTTGGCAAGTCGCTGGGGTGATTCCCCAGTCGTGGTCGCGTCGCGCGTTTGAAACGCTGGCTAATCAAACGTGGGCTCGCGATGGTGAAGGCGTGCAACAGCTGTCGTCAAACTTGGCTCGCGTCTTTGACCACAGCTTGGAGCCACATGAACTGGCCGAGTATTCGCGCCAGGCCATGCAGTCGTACATGCGCTACTGGAATGAAACGTTCGCCTTGCCACACTGGTCCCACGGAGACATCGGCGACAAGGTCGAGATTGTTCACGAAGAGCGCTTAACGGCTGCCATCGAGCGTGGCAATGGCGTGGTCATTGCCTTGCCGCACAGCGGCAACTGGGATTTGGCTGGTGCGTGGTTGGCGCTAACGCATGGCGGGTTCACCACCGTGGCTGAGCGTTTGAAGCCCGAAGGATTGTTCGAGCGATTCAAAGCCCATCGGGAATCGTTGGGAATGGAAGTGCTCGCAGCTGATGGGGGACCGCGAGTGTTAGCCACCATGAGCACGCGATTGCGCGAGGGCGGCACCGTGTGCTTGCTCGCCGATCGTGACCTCAATGGAACTGGCGTCATCGTTAACTTCTTTAACGAACCCGCTCACTTTCCGGTTGGGCCGGCAGCCTTAGCGGTCAGTACGGGTGCAGCATTGATCACGCTGCGGCTGTCGTATACAGGCGAAAAGTTGATCATTGATTTCGATGAGCCGCTAGTGGAGTTTTTGCCCGACACGGCAACGCGTCACGATCGCGTGCAGGTCCTGACTCAGCAAGTGGCCGACCAATTCCAGGCCGCCATCAGTGACCACCCCACGGATTGGCACATGTTGCAGCCGTTTTGGGATGCCGACAGGGGTTTGTCGTGACCGCAGGCTCAGGCGGTTCGACACTACGTATTGGGATCGTCTGCCCGTATTCATGGGATGTGCCCGGTGGCGTGCAAACCCATATTCGCGACTTAACGCATGCTTTGCAGTCACGTGGGCATGAGGTGTCCGTGCTGGCGCCCGGCGATGAGGAGACCGACGACGACTTTGTCGTTTCAGCTGGCCGCGCGATTCCAGTGCGCTACAACGGATCGGTGGCACGACTAGCGTTTGGTCCGTTTTCTGGTCAACGGGTGCGCAAGTGGATTGACGAAGGCAACTTTGATGTCGTGCATGTCCACGAACCGGCCGCGCCGAGTATTTCCCTCGTCACGTGTTTGGTTTCTGAAGGTGCACTCGTCGGCACTTTTCACACCTCGAATGCTCGTTCGCGCATGATGGCCGTCAGTGCGGGCTTTTTAAAAGTCGCATTGGAAAAACTCTCGGCTCGTATCACGGTGAGCGCTCCAGCGCACGTGACCTTGGGGGATCACAGCACACTCTTTGGCGCCAGCACGGTGACTATCCCCAACGGTGTCGATGTCAGTGAGTACGCCGATGCCGAACCGATGGCTATTGAGCCAGCAGATGCTCAGGTTGTAGTTTTTCTTGGTCGCATTGATGAGCCACGCAAGGGTTTTCAGGTGCTGGCCCCAGCAATGGGCACGATTGCTGGGCAGTGTCCCAAGGCGCGTTTCTTTATCGCCGGTCCCGGTGATGCTGATCAAGCCGCGAAACTGATCCCGAAGAGTGTTCGTTCCCGCGTGCACTTCTTGGGCCGGATCAGCGAAGCTGAAAAGGCATCCCTGATGGCTCGCGCTGACGTCTTTGTTGCACCCAACACCGGCGGCGAAAGCTTCGGCATCATCTTGCTCGAGGCCATGGCGGCAGGTGCTGCTGTTGTTGCCAGTGACCTTGAGGCATTTTCCTTAGTGCTGGGCGCAGACCCGGTGGGCACGTTGTTTGCCAACGAAGATTCGGCGGCCTTGGCACGTGCGGTCATCGATGTGTTGCGCGATGACGCCATGCGACAAGACTTCGTGACTCGCGGCAAGGACCAGGCCTACAAATACGACTGGAATCTCCTGGTGGATGAAGTCATCAGTGTTTACGAGAGTGTGCATGTGCCCGGCCAGGTCGTGCGCGAAGATGCAGCAGGTACGGCCTTTGGCCGCGCCAAAGTGTGGGGCAAAGGTGATCGCGAATGAACACGCTGACCTGGGTCGTGATTGCAGTGGTCGTGGTGGCGATCTACTTAAGTCAGATGGCTGGTCGACTCGACCGCCTGCACATCAGGGTGGACAACTCCCGGCGCGCTCTGCAAGATCAACTGCTTCGACGAGCCAGCGAGGCTGCTGAGCTGGCGGCTCTTCCGGGTGTGACCACGCCGGACTTAGCGGTCGCCTTCGATACCTATGCCCACGTGGTGCGTCGAGACGATGAGATCAATCCAGAGATAGAGGCAGCCATCACGGAGGGCTTGAAAAAGGCGTTGCCCGATGCTCAAACGATTGCCACGATTGCTGGTGTTCTTGGCGGTAGCGACATCCTGGATGAGTTGCAGGGAACCTGTCGCAAGGTCGAGTACGCCAAGACTTTTCATGATGATGCGGTGCGACAGTGTCAAACCATGCGCCGCAAGCCGATCGTGAAGATGTTCAGGCTCTGGGGAACAGCAGCGTGGCCGGAAAGCCTCGAGTGTGACCTGACACACCCCGCCGGTTTTGCCTAGCCTTCGCACTAAGCCACTACCGCGCGCGCGCTGAAGCCCATCGCCTACGATGGATATAACAAACATCGACTGTTAAAGGTTCCCCTGTGTCTGAGTTCAACGAAGCAACCACCACTGGCACCACCGGCGTCAAGCGCGGCATGGCCGACATGCTCAAGGGCGGCGTCATCATGGACGTCATTGACGCCCAGCAGGCACGCATTGCTCAGGACGCTGGCGCAGTTGCAGTGATGGCGTTGGAGCGCGTCCCCGCGGACATTCGTCGCGATGGTGGTGTGGCTCGCATGTCAGACCCCGACATGATCGACTCGATCATTGACGCCGTCACCATCCCCGTGATGGCCAAGGCGCGCATCGGCCACTTTGCTGAGGCCCAAGTCCTGCAATCGCTGGGCGTGGACTACATCGATGAATCCGAAGTTTTGACCCCTGCCGATGAGGCCAACCACATCAACAAGTGGAACTTCACTGTTCCCTTCGTCTGTGGTGCCACGGATCTGGGCGAGGCCTTACGCCGCATCAGCGAAGGCGCAGCCATGATTCGCTCCAAGGGCGAGGCCGGCACCGGAAACGTGGTTGAGGCCACGCGCCACATGCGCCAGATTTTGAGCGACATTCGTCGTCTGAGCACGATGGATGACGCCGAGTTGTTTGCTGCAGCTAAGAACCACCGCGCCCCGATTGAACTTGTTCGTGAAGTAGCCGAAAAAGGCGCATTGCCTGTGGTGTTGTTCACCGCTGGTGGAATTGCCACTCCTGCAGACGCAGCGATGATGATGCAGCTAGGCGCTCAGGGTGTCTTTGTCGGTTCGGGAATCTTCAAGTCCGGCGATCCGGTCAAGCGCGCCGAGGCCATTGTTAAGGCCACGACCTTCTTCAACGACCCGGACGTGGTTGCCAAGGTTTCACGCGGTTTGGGAGAGGCCATGGTGGGTATCAACATTTCCACCCTGCCCACCGACCAGCGTTACGCCGATCGCGGCTGGTGAGTCCAGTAATTGGAGTCCTTGCACTCCAAGGTGATGTGGCCGAACACGTTCAGGCGTTGCGCGCCATAGGTGTCAACACGAAAGAAGTGCGCACCGTTGACGAACTGCAGTCCGTTGATGGGTTAGTTCTTCCTGGGGGCGAGTCCACCACCATCGCGCGGCTTGCGGGAATCTTTGGATTGCTTGAACCCTTGCGTGCGGCGATCACAGATGGCCTGCCCTGTTTTGGTTCGTGTGCCGGAATGATTTTGCTCGCGGATCGAGTCCTTGATGGTGAAGTGGATCAGCCCACGTTTGGCGGCATGGCATCACGGTGCGGCGCAATGCTTTTGGTCGTCAGGTGGACTCGTTCGAAACTGAACTTGAGATTGCGGGCATTGCTGGACCGCCTATGCACGCGGTGTTCATTCGGGCCCCATGGATTGAGGAATTAGGTCCTGAGGTGGAAGTTCTCGCTCGGGTCACGGAAGGCCCAGCCGAGGGTAGGGTTGTGGCTGCATCGCAGGGGAACGTGATGGTGTGCAGTTTTCACCCAGAACTGACCAGCGATACGCGCTTGCACGAGTTGTTTGTACAAAGGGTGAAAGGAACACCATGAGCGGCCACTCCAAATGGGCGACAACCAAGCACAAGAAAGCTGTCGTTGACGGCAAGCGTGCGAAGTTGTTTGCCAAGTTGATCAAGAACATTGAAGTTGCTGCTCGCGTTGGCGGCTCCGATATGGCTGGCAATCCCACGTTGTTTGATGCCGTTCAAAAGGCGAAGAAGAATTCGGTTCCAAACGACAACATTGATCGCGCCCTCAAGCGCGGCTCGGGAGTCGAAGCTGGCGGTGCTGACTGGCAAACGATCATGTACGAAGGCTATGGACCCAATGGTGTCGCCGTTCTCATTGAATGCTTGACCGACAACCGCAACCGCGCTGCATCAGATGTGCGCGTAGCCATGACGCGCAATGGCGGATCGATGGCCGATCCTGGATCGGTGTCCTACATGTTTAACCGCAAGGGCGTTGTCATCGTGCCCAAGGGCGAACTGAGCGAAGACGATGTGTTGATGGCGGTCCTGGATGCAGGTGCTGAGGAAGTCATAGACCTAGGGGAGCAGTTCGAGGTGATTTCTGAGGCCACGGACCTGGTGGCCGTGCGCACCGCCCTGGTGGATGCTGGAATTGACTATGACTCGGCTGACCCGACCTTCTTGGCTTCGGTCAACATCGAGCTCGATGAGGATGGGGCCAGGCAGATCTTCCGCCTGATTGACGCCCTGGAAGAAAGCGACGATGTCCAAAACGTCTGGGCCAATTTTGACGTGTCGGATGAGGTCCTGGAGGCCGTGGCAGGCTAACCTCATACGAACACATGTTCGGATGAGAGGGGCAAGCGTGCGCGTCCTAGGCGTAGATCCTGGCCTGACCCGCTGCGGTGTCGGTGTGGTCGATGGCGGAGCTGGTCGCGCGCTGGAACTCGTCGACGTGGGTGTGATCACCACGGATACGGCATTGCCACTTGAGCAGCGCCTACTGATCGTGTCCAACGAACTGACCGCATGGATTGAGCGACACCAACCCGATGCCATCGCCGTGGAGCGGGTGTTTAGTCAACACAACGTCAGCACGGTGATGGGCACTGCTCAAGCAGCGGCCGTGGCATTGCTAGCTGCAGCTCATGCAGGGATTCCAGTGACACTACATACACCGACGGAAGTCAAAGCAGCAGTCTCGGGTTCCGGACGCGCAAACAAGGCACAAGTGGGAACCATGGTTGCTCGGTTACTGCGACTTGATGCGCCACCGAAGCCCGCAGATGCAGCCGACGCATTGGCTCTTGCCATTTGTCACTTATGGCGCGGACCGGCGCAAGATCGCTTGCAGGCAGCGGTTGCTCGACAGGCGGCTACCCGATGATCGCGACTGTCTCTGGCGTGGTCGCCGACCTTCGCTTGGATTCGGCCGTCGTCGAAGTCGGTGGCGTGGGGATCCTTACCTACTGCACTCCCACGACATTGGCGGAACTGCGCGTAGGGTCGCCTGTCTGTCTGCACACCACCATGATCGTTCGGGAGGATTCCCTTACCCTGTACGGCTTTTCCTCCTCGGATGAACGGCGCACCTTTGAAATCTTGATGACCGCCAGTGGGGTGGGCCCACGATTGGCTCTGGCCATGCTGGCGGTGTATTCGCCCGATCAATTGCGGCACGCGATTTCTACGTCTGACTTTCCCGCACTCACTGCGGTTCCTGGCATTGGCAAAAAGGGCGCGGAAAAGATTGTGGTTGAACTGCGCGATCGGTTGGGTCCAGCGCTTGAGGGTTCGGCGGTCAAGGTTTCCGCTTCTAGCGACGATCAAGTGGTCGACGCCTTGATCGGGCTGGGATGGAATACCAAGGATGCGCGAGCGGCAGTTGAGTCGGCTCGACGTGCCACACCCGTTGACGTGGAGATCCCGGAATTGTTGCGCTCTGCTTTGCAGGAGTTGAAGCGAACATGAGTGAGGAGTTCGTCACCGCAGAGGCTGATCCGATGGAGCGGGCTGCCGAGTCCGCGTTACGACCACGCAGCTTGGACGATTTTGTTGGACAACAGCGCGTGCGCGATCAATTGGGCTTGGTTCTCCAAGCCGCCATGGCCCGGGGAACCTCAGCTGACCACGTGTTGTTTGCCGGTCCACCGGGGCTCGGCAAGACCACGCTGGCCATGATCGTGGCCCAGGAGATGGGCATGCCGTTGCGCCTGACCAGCGGGCCGGCCTTGCAGCACGCGGGGGATTTGGCGGCTCTGCTGTCCGATATTCGTGAAGGCGAAGTGCTCTTTGTTGACGAGATTCATCGTATGGCCCGCACCGCCGAAGAAATGCTTTACATGGCGATGGAGGATTTTCGTGTGGACATCGTGGTGGGCAAAGGGCCGGGTTCAACATCAATCCCGCTCGATGTGCCGCGCTTTACTTTGATCGGTGCAACAACGCGATCTGGATTACTCAGAAGAATTGGCACGCATCGTGATTCGTTCTGCGGGACTACTTGGTGTAGTCGTTGACCCTAATGCGGTGAACGAGATTTCGCTGCGTAGTCGCGGCACGCCGCGTATCGCTAACCGACTCTTGCGCCGCGTACGCGATTTTGCGCAAGTCAATAAGGCTTCACACATTGACCTGGCCTGCGCCCAAGGAGCGCTGGAATTGTTCGAGGTGGATTCGTTGGGTTTGGATCGTCTTGACCGATCAGTTCTGTCAGCTTTGGTTGAATCCTTTGGTGGCGGCCCCGTCGGCCTGTCCACGTTGGCAGTTGCCGTCGGCGAGGAGCGCGAAACCGTCGAGGAGGTGGCGGAGCCGTTTTTGGTCCGGGCTGGCCTGCTAGCCCGTACCCCACGGGGCCGAGTCGCCACGCCGGCAGCCTGGATTCACTTGGGCAAGACCCCGCCTAGCCCTGATTTGGGACTGTTCACGCCCCAGTGACGCGCCGAACCGTACCTTGCCTACCTAGTCATAAGGTTGTCCGCGATACTTGCGTACCCCCTGCGCAAAGAGCGCAAGGGAAAGTTCCCCTTAAGGATGGCGAGCGTGGCTGCCTCTGCATACCGCCCAGCCCGGACCCTTGGCATTTTGATCGCGATTTTGTTCGCGCTTGCCGTGTGGTGGCTGTGGCCTTTCGCGAATGCATCTATTACCCCCAACCTTGGCCTTGACCTGCGTGGTGGCACCTCGGTCACGCTCAAGCCACAGGTGGGCCAAGGTGAAATCACCGACGACCAACTCAATCAGGCCGTGGCCATCATTCGCCAGCGCGTGAACAGTTTGGGTGTAGCGGAAGCCGAAGTCACCACCCAGGGCAGTGGCGCGAACGCACTGGTCGTGGTGTCGATTCCCGGTGTGACGCAAAAGCGCATCGTTGGCCTTGTTGGTCAAACTGCGCAACTGAACTTTCGTCCTGTAATTCAAGAAACTGCTGGTACCTCCATCAAGGTCAAGGGCAAGGCCGTTAAGTCAAAGCCGTTGCCGATTCAGTCGCCGACGTTTGACGCAGCCCTTGAGGCGCAATTTGCCGCCTTGGACTGCACCAACGACAAGACTCGAGTCAGCACCAAGCCTGATGACCCCAAGCAATTCTTGGTCACGTGTTCACAATCCGGTGATGCCAAGTACTCGCTGGACAAGACCGCTGTTCAGGGCGAGACGATTAAGAATGCTTCCGCAACGCTTCGTTCGCAGGGTGTGGGCGAGTGGATTGTGAATCTGGAGTTTGACGGCAAGGGAACCAAAGCTTTCGCCGAAACCACGCAGGCCTTGGTGGGAAAGAAGACCCCGCAAAACCAATTCGCCATCGTCCTTGATGGCTTAGTGGTTTCGGCTCCTGCGGTGAACGAAGCCATCACCGGCGGCAAGGCTGAAATTTCTGGAAACTTCACGCAGCAAAGCGCTCAGGACTTAGCCAATGTGCTCAAGTTCGGTGCGCTTCCGGTGGCCTTTGACATTGCGCAGATTGATTCGGTCTCTGCCACGTTGGGCGCTGACCAATTAACCGCTGGATTGATCGCGGGCGGCTTGGGTCTGCTCTTGGTCATCCTCTATCTGTTGGTTTACTACCGTGCCCTTGGTTTGGTCTCGGTGGCCAGCCTTTTGGTGGCCGCTTACCTGGCCTATGTTTCGTTTGTCTTGTTGGGGCGCACGATCGGTTTCACCTTGACGTTGGCGGGTGTGGCTGGTGCCATTGTCGCCATTGGTATTACTGCGGACTCGTTCATCGTGTACTTCGAACGCATTCGTGACGAGGTGCGAGACAACAAGTCGCTCCGCGTTGCTGCCGAGTCTGGTTGGCTTCGGGCCCGCCGAACGATCTTGGCTGCGGACTTTGTGTCACTTCTAGCCGCAGGGGTCTTGTACTTCGTGTCGGTTGGAAACGTCCGAGGCTTCGCCTTCGTTCTCGGGTTAACCACGATCATTGACATCGTCGTGGTGTTCTTCTTTACCCGACCGCTCATCGCCATCTTGGTTAACAAGTCCTTCTTTGCCCGTGGGGGACGGTTCTCGGGGGTCGATCCGGTCCGCTTAGGTGCTGCCTCGGCCCAAGTCGAGAACACGAAGGTCACTGCTACCGCCACCTCTGAGGAGTCCTGATGTCGCGCATTGGAGATTTGGGTAACAACCTGTATCGCGGTCAGGTCCAGTTCGACTTCATCGCACGTCGTCGTCGCTGGTATGCCATCAGTGGCTTGCTCGTGATCATTTGTGGTTTGAGCTTGGCCGTGAAGGGCCTGAACTTCGGTGTGGAGTTCACCGGCGGAACCGTGTTCACTGTGCAGGCGAGCGACGGGACCGTTGATCAGGTCCGCACTACTGTCAATGGCGCAGGAGCAAAAGCGGCCGTCGTTCAGCGCGTAAATAGCGATAGGTTCCGAATCCCAACCGAAGCGTTGACTGAAGCCCAGCGTAATAAGGTCGCGTCGGCGCTGGCGAAGTCGCTCGATGTGAAGGAAGACACCGTTGGTGTCCAATTCGTCGGACCTTCTTGGGGTTCAGAGATCACCAAGAAGGCCGTAACTGGCTTGCTGATTTTCTTGGT
>JAPLBW010000211.1 GCA_026392555.1 Actinomycetota bacterium | reverse complement strand
TGTCACTAACCAAAATACCCGGCACGCTAATAGACAGCACTAGTAATTTTACATTTGCAAATGTATCAGTTACTGGTAATATATCTAGTGGACATATACTACCCTCTGCCAATGTAACATATGATTTAGGTAGCCCATCGTTAAGATTTAGATCATTATATATTGCTGGTAATACAATTAATATTGGTGGTGCTACAATTACCACTACTGCAAATGGTATATCACTAACTAGTCCGACTGGTGCTGTATTTTCAGTATCGGGTAGTAGCGCAGCGGATACGGTAGGATCATTCGGGTCATTAGCAATAACTGGTAATATAACTTCAGGTAATATATCAACCACTGCTATAACTGGTACGATATATACTGCATCCCAGCCAGCAATTACTTCAGTTGGTACTCTTGGGTCATTAGCAGTTACTGGTAATATAACTAGTGGAAATATAAGTGGTACTAATGGTGTATTCACCAATGTAAGTGGTGCATTAATTACGGCATCTCAACCAAATATAAATTCAGTTGGTACTTTGGGTAACTTATCCGTTACGGGTAATGTAATTACTGGGTCAGTATATTCTGGCAGTTATTTCTATTCAAATGGTACACCATACTACAATACCGGACCAGTCGGTGCTACCGGTGCTACTGGCATACAAGGTAATATTGGTGCAACTGGTATTCAAGGTAACATTGGTGCTACCGGTATACAAGGAAATGTTGGTTCTACTGGTATACAAGGAAACATTGGTTCTACTGGTTCTACTGGTGCTACTGGTATACAAGGAAACATTGGTTCTACTGGTGCTACTGGTATACAAGGAAACATTGGTATTACTGGTGCTACTGGGATGATAGGTGCTACTGGAGCTACTGGTATCCAAGGAAATATTGGTATTACTGGAGCTACTGGCATACAAGGTAATATTGGTGCAACTGGTGCAACTGGTATATTTTCTGGAAATACCTCTCAGCAAATTATAACATCAAATACTACAGTATCATCAAATACCACCACTGGTGCATTGATAGTAGGTGGAGGTGCAGGAATAGCTGGAAATGTATTCGCTGGTTCTGTTTATTCTAATAACTATTTTTATGCAAATGGTTCAGTTATAAAAAGTGGCGGTACCAGTACATCAAGCAGTACTGCACCAACTAGTCCTGGAATAGGCGATATATGGTATAATACAACAACAGATGTATTATATCGTTACACCAATGATGGTGTAAGTAGTTACTGGTTAGATATAACTGGACCCACATATGGTGGAAGTGTTGTTTCTAGTGGAGGTTCTGCTGCTACTTATGCTGAAGCTACTGGAAATATTACATTAGCAGTTAACACGAAGTATCTTGTAGACACTAGTGCAGCAAGAACATTGACATTACCTGCAACTCCTACTATTGGACAAGAAATTGGTATTATAGATGGAACTGGTACATGTGCAACTTACAATATAACTGTAGCCAGAAATACCAATAAAATTCAAGGATTGGCTGAAGATTTGACAATTAATTCCAATCGTGCAGCATTCACATTAGTGTATTACAATGTTGCAAATGGTTGGTTGTTAACAAATGTATAACCGGTAAATAATAATGTCAATTTATTCCTCATTAAAATCAAGTGGTGCATCTAGTGCAGGTACTACAGTAGGTTTAACTGCGCCAACTAGTCCATCAGAGGGTACAATGTGGTATGATACATCTGATAGTACATTATATATTAGAACTGGTAATGTTTGGTTAGAGGCTGTCGCTACTGCGGCAGGTGCTTCTGCTAATCCATTGCCGGTTGGTAATATATCACAAAGACCTGGTTCTCCAGTAGCAGGTAGCATGAGAATCAATAGTGAAACAAATTACTTTGAAACTTATTATAATAGTAATTGGTTTAACTTGACATACATCGGATTGATTACTGCTACTAGTGCAAATGCAACTGTTACCTATAACGGTAATTATGCTATCCATACTTTCTTAACTAGTGGAACTTTCACTCCGACCCTTGTACCAGTAGGTGGGACTGTTGAATTTCTTGTTGTTGCTGGTGGAGGCGGCGGCGGATCTCATGTCGGTGGAGGTGGAGGTGGAGGCGGATATCTAACACAGACTAACTTTTCAGTAACAACATCAGCCTACACTATTGTTGTTGGAGGGGGTGGCCCTGGTGGTTCTCCTGACGCCCGCGGTACGAATGGTAGTAATTCTACTTTTGCAAATATTATTGCTATAGGTGGTGGTGGTGGTGGAACTTATCTAGGTTCGGGAATCGGACCTGGTATAGCTGGGGGTTCTGGTGGTGGAGCCGGAGGCACAAATTTAACAGGGTCAGCTACACAATTAGGTGGAGACGGCACCCCTGGACAAGGAAATAAAGGCGGCGATGTAGGTGCCAGACCTAGTACTAATACAGGCGGCGGTGGTGGTGGCGGTGCAGGCGCTGCCGCGACAAATAGAGGGACCGATCATTCTTCTAAGTATAATGGTGGAGCAGGTCTTCCATCAACTATACTAGGAAATACCTATTACTTTTCTGGTGGGGGTGGGTCCGGCATATTCAGTGCTGTCCCTGGAGGAGATGGTGGTACTGGAGGTGGTGGTGGCGGTGCTAGTACTGCTGGTACTGCTGGTATCGGAAGTACTACTAGCTTTAATTCTGCAGATAATGGGGCGGTAGGTTCTGGATCAACTGGAGGAGCTGGTGCTGCTAATAGTGGCGGCGGCGGCGG
>JAPLBW010000231.1:1074-2075 GCA_026392555.1 Actinomycetota bacterium | reverse complement strand
GGTCGGGCTCGACCTCTCTCGTGGGCCATCGCCGCAGTGTTCGTCATTGGATATATCAACGAAATCGTCGCTGGCTCTCGATTCGTTTCCTTACTTGGCCTCAAAGCTGTCGTCATCATTTATCCACTGGCAGGACTAGGCCTCATTGCCGTTGCCTTATTACAGATAACGTGGATCGACCGTCTCCCTCGCGACAAAGCCCTCTCCCGTGTCACCAAGATTTATGCCGGTGGTTTCGTCATTGGGTTGATTCTTCTCGCCATTCCCCAAACCACCATCGTGGGCTCAGGGGTGATCTGGCTTTTCGCTGACCAATTGAACTTCCTGCTGCCGCTCATCATCTGGACTATGGCAAGCGACGTGTTTAACGCCGGCGAGGGGCGCAAGATCTACCCGTTCATTACGCAGTGGCAATACGGTGGTCAACTCACCGGCTTAGCCATCAGTGCGTTAGCGCCCTTCCTCTTTATCCCGCTCGGGATTCCACTGCCCTACTTACTCCTGGTCTGCCCCATCGGCTTGTTGCTGATTGGGTTGCTGCTTCCACGAGCGCTCAAAAACTCCTCTTTGAGCCAAGGTCACGGTCGCGACGAAAACGTCGTCGAATCGCTGAAGTCAGCCTGGAGTTTCGTCGGCGGGGTAAAGGCCTTCACCGCGATGTTCGCGACCTCGGTTGCCGTCTTTACCGCCGGGATGATTTACAAAGGTGCCTTCCTCAGCAGCAGCGAGAAAATCGTCAACGATCCCGCGAAGCTGCAAGTGATCTATGGGCTCACGATGATCGCGGTCTTCATCATGTGTGGTGTCCTCCAGAAATTCTTCGTGACCAAAATCTTGGAAAGATTCACCATCCCTGGCTCATTACTCCTCTTGCCCATCTTTGCCACCGCTTGCGGAATCTTCATGGCATGGGGTCTGATCGGCGGACTAGGCATTAAGCCTCAATTCCTACCGCTCCTGATTATCGGCATCATCTTGTGGTGGGTGCCTCGTTGGAGCAT
>JAPLBW010000231.1:0-1050 GCA_026392555.1 Actinomycetota bacterium | reverse complement strand
CCCCAACGAACGTCGCGCACGCGTCTCCTTCCTCATTGACCTACTACCTATCTGCGTGGGACTTATTGCGGCCGGTCTAGTTCTTGGGCTTACCTTCGCAACCGGCCGCACCGAGTTGGCCCCGCTCATCGCCTTGCCTTTTGCGCTCTTCGCCATCTTCCCCGCGCGCATCATGGCCAAGGAATGGGACAAGGCCCTCTTGAGCCCGTTGCTGCGCATTCGCAAACGCCTGAACTAGTTAAATCTGGCTCCTTGTGCGCCAGTGAACTCATCAAAAGACCCGATTTCCCTTGCCTGCCCTTGGTAAAGCGCGTCACAATGATTGCGGGGGTTGAAGGCGCGAAAGGAGAAAAGCGTGACAAACGACCTGTCCGCTGGAGTTTCCAGGCGCGAGCATCAATGGGCCAACGTGCGTTTGGCCTACCAGCCAGTCCATCACGTGGTCTGCCGACAACCGGCTGGAGCCGAAGCGCTTCTGCGGCGCCTTGAACCTGACGGCAGCGTCTTAGGTCCGCAGTCCGTGTTGGAGCAGGCGGATCGAGATGGCACCGACTTTGAACTCGCTTGCTACATCGTTTCACTGGCAGCCCAACAAGCTAAAACGTGGGCCGGGGACAACTGGCTCACTGGATATCGCGTCGGCATCAACGTCAGCCCTCAAGTCTTGGGCAGAGCAGACTTTGCAACAAGCGTTCTGCACATCCTTGAACAGCATGAGTGCGATCCCAGAAACATTTTGCTTGAGCTCACCGAAATGCAATACCTTGACCACTTCCAATGCGCTCTTGACCAAATCCGTCAATTGCGAGCAGCCGAAATCTTGATCGCCCTTGATGACTTCGGAGCCCGCTATTCCAATATTGGACTATTGCGCTCGCTACCTATCGACATGATCAAGATTGATCCGGTCGTCTTCGGCGATGAACCCAAAGCACGAGAGATCTCCGTGGTCTCTCACGTTGTTGGTATGGCGCAGGCGGTCGGTGCCGTCGTTGTCGCTGAGGGAATTGAAACTGAAACTCAACTGGCGTGTGTCGAAACTGCTGGTGT
>JAPLBW010000150.1 GCA_026392555.1 Actinomycetota bacterium | reverse complement strand
GCTGACACCGCGTTCGGTGTTGTAAGCCACTTGCTTTTCTCGCCGCCGATTGGTCTCTTCAATCGCCAACTCCATCGACGCAGTGATGCGATCGGCATACATGTGGACTTCGCCAGAAACATTCCGGGCCGCGCGACCGATCGTTTGGATCAACGAAGTACCCGAACGCAAGAAGCCCTCTTTATCCGCGTCCAAGATTGCCACGAGGCTCACCTCAGGAAGGTCAAGGCCTTCACGCAGCAGGTTGATACCCACTAACACATCGAAGTGTCCCAGGCGTAGATCGCGAAGTAACTCCACGCGCTTCAAGGTGTCCACATCTGAGTGCAGATACTGCACCCGAATATCGAGGTTGACCAGGTAGTCAGTGAGCTCCTCAGACATCTTCTTGGTCAACGTGGTCACCAAAACACGCTCATTACGCTCAACCCGAAGCCGGATTTCATGCACTAGATCGTCAATTTGTCCCAGCGTCGGCTTGACGATGATCTGCGGGTCAATCAAGCCAGTAGGTCGAATGATTTGTTCAACGAAACCGTCCGAGTGTTCGAGTTCATACTTTCCCGGCGTCGCGGACAAATAAATGGTTTGCCCTGTGCGCTCCAAGAATTCGGCAAACCTCAGGGGGCGGTTGTCCATGGCGCTCGGCAACCTAAACCCATGTTCCACCAACGTCCGCTTTCGCGAGGCATCGCCTTCATACATGGCACCGATCTGCGGAACAGTGACGTGGGATTCGTCTATGACAAGCAAGAAGTCCTCGGGAAAGTAATCCAAGAGGCAGTTGGGTGGTGATCCTTGCGGGCGATCATCGATGTGGCGCGAGTAGTTCTCAATGCCCGCACACGATCCCATCTGGCGCATCATTTCGATGTCGTAGGTGGTGCGCATACGCAGGCGCTGGGCCTCAAGCAGCTTGCCTTGTTCCTCAAATTCGGTAAGGCGTGCCTCGAGTTCAGTTTCAATCTCCGAGATTGCGCGCTCCATGCGTTCAGGGCTCGCGACATAAAAAGATGCCGGGAAAATGGAGACTTCCGCATCGTCGCTGATGATTTCGCCGGTTAACGGATGAAGGGTGCTCAGTCTTTCCACTTCATCACCGAAGAACTCAATGCGCACGCAATGTTTTTCATAGACGGGAAATACCTCAACGGTGTCCCCCCTGACTCGGAACGTGCCACGCGTGAACGCAATGTCGTTGCGTTCGTATTGAATGTCGACCAGCTGGCGCAGCAGCGTATCCCGATCAATGGAGTCGCCGGACCGAAGCCGAATCCGGCGATCGACGTATTCCTGGGGAGTGCCGAGGCCATAGATACAGGAAACCGTGGCAACAACCACAACATCGCGTCGAGTAAGCAGACTGTTCGTCGCGGAATACCGCAGCCGCTCCACCTCTTCGTTGATGGACGAGTCCTTTTCGATGTACGTATCTGTTGTTGGCACGTACGCCTCAGGCTGGAAGTAGTCGTAGTAGGAAACGAAATATTCCACCGCGTTATTAGGCAACAACTCGCGTAATTCGTTAGCCAACTGGGCAGCCAAGGTTTTATTCGGGGCCATCACCAAGGTGGGGCGTTGAAGTTGCTCAACGACCCACGCCGTTGTTGCCGATTTGCCAGTACCTGTGGCACCGAGCAAAACGATGTTCTGCTCCCCTGCATGAATGCGCGCGGTGATCTCTGCGATAGCTGCGGGCTGGTCACCAGCTGGGGTGAGGTCGCTAATGACTTCAAG
This sequence comes from Actinomycetota bacterium, assembly GCA_026392555.1. Classification (GTDB taxonomy): domain Bacteria; phylum Actinomycetota; class Actinomycetes; order UBA12327; family UBA12327; genus AcAMD-2. The sequence goes on along the minus strand of JAPLBW010000150.1, from coordinate 770 downwards.
AGGTGCCACGGTGCGCTGCAGATCAGTAATTGGCCTCACGCTGACACGCTACGCAGAATCTCGGCGGGTGACTAGCCGCTGCCACAGTTGGTCAACCTCGTCTTTGAGATCGCCCAGGTCGCCGGTATTCACGATCACGTCGTCAGCAATGGCAAGGCGGTCTTCACGGCTTGCCTGAGCGTTTATGCGCGCTTGAGCCGTGGATACGTCCCAGCCGCGTGATTGCAGCAGCCGGGAGATACGAACGTCCGCTGGGGCGTCCACGACCACGATCACGTCATAGGGGTCCAGCCGGCCAGTTTCAGCGAGCAAGGGCACGTCGTGCACGACGATCGCGTCATCATCGGCCAAGGCGGTCATGAGGTCCGATTGTTGCCGAACCAAGGGATGAATGATGCCTTCGAGTTGCTTACGAGCGACATCGTCGCGAAACACCAAGGCGGCCAAGGCCTTGCGATCGAGCATCCCGTCGTAATACAGGACCTCATCGCCGAACGCATCAAGGATTTGCTGGAAGCCAGAGGTGCCAGGCTCTACAACAGCATGCGCAATGGCATCGCCATCAACAATGACTGCCCCATGATCGGCCAACAGGCCAGAGACGGTGCTTTTTCCAGCACCGACTCCGCCTGTTAAACCAACAACCAACATTGCTACAGCCTAAGGCTTAAGGACAGCGAGGTCACTCGTCTGAGGATGTGAGCTTCTCGCGCAATTCAGCCAACGCCGCATCGGAGGCCAAGGCGCCGGTCTCCACCTGTTCGCCCTCT
>JAPLBW010000230.1 GCA_026392555.1 Actinomycetota bacterium | reverse complement strand
GTGATCAATCGCCACCTCGCCTGCGCCGTCCACGTCACAAAACACAGCGCCAACAACGGAACCAGGGCAAACAATGGCTCGATGGTGACGCGGTAGCCGAAGTAGCCCAAGCCGCCAGCAAAGTTGTTGCCCGCTAGCTGGAACAAGAGGTACCCCACCCCACCGATAGCGCTTCCGCGCACCCATGAAGGCGCAACCTTCCACGCTCTCACGACGCCAGGAAGCAGCAACAGTAAGTAGGGGGAAAGAACAAACCATCCTCGAAACGGACTAATCAATGCACCACGAAGTTCGGAAATCCACTTGGTTCCAGATCCCGCTCCAGCGCCTGCCCCTGGTGCAGTGATCACCGCATCCGGTCGGTATTCATACGAGCCGACGAGCAAGGTCCACTGCCCTGCATTGATGCGGTTGTAAATGAGCAAACCCGCAATCCCTACGCTGCTCAGTAGGCCAACTTTCAGCGCTGGGATGACCGATCTCTTCTGAATTGATTCCCAGACACCCACGCCAAAGGGAACGATCGCGGTATGCGGTCGAGACAGGATCGCAAATGCGTATCCCAATCCCGCGGTTGCGTATCGCTCGCTAGACATCCCCCACACACCAATACCCAAGCCGAGCAGTACGGCCGCGTGCGTCCACGGCAGGTTCGCAGCCACCGTCCAAATACCGGTGGTGAAGGCCATGAGAAATACCGAGCCCAGTGCGACCGCTGGTGTGACGATCCGTAACATCGCGCGATACAGAAAAGTCAGTGCACCGGCCGAGGCCGTTACTGCCGACAAAGTTGCTGGTGCGATGGCAAAGATTTTTGTGGTGCCAAAGACAAAGTAGAACGGGACTGAAAGCAAGATGGAGCCCGGAAAGCGATCGGACCGGCAGTGCGATCCTGGCAACAAGACTGCATTTCCTGAGACACAGCTTCCAGACTCAAGCGGACCGACATTAAACAACCAGGTACGAACGTTAAGCAGAGTGAGTTGAAACTTCTCCATGTCAAGGGAACCGAGTTTGGCGATACTCCACCCCACGATGGCCGACCAATGAACATCGTTGGGGCGCTCGGCGCCGCTGTAGTCAGCAGTCACCGCAAAAAGGACGAACAGGAAGACGAATAGACCAAGAGTTGCCTGCCAGGTCGTCATCTTCTGCGCCAACGTCGTGGCAACTGATTTTTTCCCCGCTGGTGATCCTGATTTTTTCCCAGGACCTGGGGCGCCCTGGCGAACGGCTTTTGCTCGGCTCGCCTTACCCACGGCTCTCACTCCTCATAGCGATCCACTCGGTGGTCAAGACGGTAGCAACTGTCATTGAATTTTCACTTCGTCTTCCGGAATGGAATCCGTTCTTTGTACAAAATGCCTATCAAGATCCTTCATAACGATCGGGAGCCCAAGTATCAAGTACGACCATGAACGCCATAGGAGCCCGGGAGCAAGAACCAATGGAATAAACGTAAAACTCAATAGTGGGGCGGTCAGGGCAAACATGTCGATCGTGCCTGAGCGTCGCGTCCTTCGCCAGACCCAAATCAACCAAGCCATCACCAAAGGCACAAGCGCGGATATTGCAATTCTGAGTCCTTTATCAACATACCCAGTGAAGGGCCAAGAACCAGGGCCACCAGATAAGAATAGGGACGCCAAAGTCAACGATGCCGTGATTGCCCCCATGCAGATGATCGCCGTAACTTTCGGGCTTGTCCTTCGCCGAGCGAGGACAAAAAGAACTACCGCCACAACAACCAACACTGTGTACGTTCGAGAAGCTCCAGCTAGACCACCGATTAATACCAGTGGCGCTAACACGAATGGACTCTCCGAAACACGAGAACTAAGGAGGGAGAATATTGTGAGCGCCAAAAGTAATGGGACAGTGAAGGCATCCCCCCCTAAGAGGAAATCACTGAGCATGGCGTAATTCACCATCATCGCTATGCCCAAAACCAACACAGCTTTCGCATATAGATAACGACGGCCACCGAGAAAAGCTGCCCAAACAATAACTGGGTTTAGCCAAGCCGCAGATCC
>JAPLBW010000006.1 GCA_026392555.1 Actinomycetota bacterium | reverse complement strand
TCCAAAGCAGCGCGCACGTCGCCGGCCGAATCACCCAACGAGTCAGAGCCACCAACAGCGGCAATTTGTTCGCGCAACAAATCAATACCGGGTTGGCCTGCGCCAGATGCTGCTTGATAGGAGGCAACAACAAGTTCCGTTACGGTCCAGCGCCGGTGCAACGCACCTAAGGCAACGATCATCGACAGCGTCGTGCAGTTGGGGTTCGCGATGATGCCTCGTGGTCGATCAGCCGCAGCAGCAGCGTTGACCTCAGGGACAACCAACGGAATATCAGCGTCCATCCGGAAGGCGCCTGAGTTATCCACGACTACCGCGCCACGGGCCGCTGCAATGGGCGCCCATTCAGCCGAAATCTCGTCGGGCACGTCAAACATGGCTACGTCTACGCCGTCAAAAACTTCCGGTGTGAGTTCTTGAACCACCACGTCTTGGCCGCGCACCGACAACACTTTGCCGGCCGAGCGAGCAGACGCCACCAGCTTGATCTCGCCCCACACATCGTCGCGCTCGGTCAAGATGCCCAGCATCACCGTGCCGACCGCACCGGTGGCACCAACCACTGCCAAGGTGGGCTTCATCGACCGGTACCGCCATACACCACTGCTTCGCCGGATTCCGTATCCAAGCCAAAGGCAGCGTGCACTGCACGTACCGCGTTATCGAGGTCGCTTTCCAGCACTACAACCGAAATACGAATCTCTGATGTCGAAATCAACTGCACGTTGACACCTGCATCAGCCAGCGCACTAAAGAACGTGGCCGATACACCCGGATGCGATCGCATGCCGGCGCCAATCAAGGACAGCTTGCCGATCTTTTCGTCGTACTTCAGTGACTCAAACCCGATGGAACCCTTAACGGTTTCCAAACCAGCCAACGCAGCCTTGCCGTCACTAACCGGCAACGTGAACGTGATGTCCGTACGACCCGTCTCAACCGCTGAGACGTTTTGCACGATCATGTCGATGTTGACCTCGGATCGGGCCAACGACTGGAAGATAGCGGCTGCCTCACCGGGTCGGTCGGGAACACCCAGGACGGTGATCTTGGCCTGCGTGCGATCGTGGGCAACGCCCGAGATGATCGGCTGTTCCATAGGATCTCCTTCAATACGGCCAACAATCATGGTGCCCTCGTCCAAGCTGAACGATGACCGCACATGAATCGGCAGATCAAATCGACGTGCATATTCCNNNNGCAAAACTTTTGCACCCTGTGCTGCGAGTTCGAGCATTTCCTCATAGGTCAAAAACGCTCGACGAGAAGCAGCCGGGACGATGCGTGGGTCAGCGGAAAAAACACCATCGACGTCGGTGTAAATCTCGCAAACATCGGCATTGAGCGATGCGGCAAGGGCAACAGCGGTGGTGTCCGATCCACCACGGCCAAGCGTGGTGATGTCTTTGGTGTCTTGGCTCACGCCTTGAAAACCAGCAACGATGCAAATGGTGCCTTCGGCTAGCGCGCCACTGAGTCGACCAGGGGTGACATCGATGATGCGCGCTTTACCGTGCACGCTGTCGGTGATGACACCGGCTTGCGAACCAGTAAACGACTTCACTTCGAAACCTAAGTCCGCAATTGCCATGGCAAGCACAGCCATCGAAATGCGCTCACCCGCAGTCAGCAACATGTCGAGTTCGCGAGCCGGAGGTTCCGGGCTGACCTGTTGGGCCAAGTCGATGAGGTCATCGGTGGTATCGCCCATGGCGCTTACGACCACGACAACATCGTTGCCGGCCTTCTTGGTATCAACAATGCGTTGGGCCACGCGCTTAACGCAGTCAGCATCGGCGACTGAGGAGCCGCCGTACTTCTGCACAACAAGTGCCACGGGGCTACTCCAAAGCGTGATCAGAACGGAGCCCTTAGTGTATCGCTCCGCCTAGGGGCGACACTCAGCCATCAAGCGGTCTGCGGTCCTCAAAGGCTCGTCCCAGGGTGATCTCGTCGGCATACTCAAGGTCGCCGCCAACGGGCAGGCCACTGGCTAAACGGGAGGTCTTGATCCCCATGGGCTTGATAATGCGCGCCAGGTAGCTGGCTGTCGCCTCGCCCTCAACGTTGGGGTCCATCGCCAAGATGACCTCGGTGATGGTGTCATGACCTAATCGCACCATGAGTTCCTTGATGCGCAAATCATCAGGGCCAATACCTTCCATCGGATTGATCGCTCCACCAAGAACGTGGTAGCGCCCACGAAATTCGCGAGTGCGCTCAACGGCAATGACGTCCTTGGGTTCCTCGACAACACAAATCGCCGTCAGTTCGCGACGTGCATCAGCACAAATCCGGCACTGCTCGCCTTGAGCGACGTTGTAGCACGTTTTGCAGAAATGAACTTTGTCTTTGACTTCAATCAACGAGTCAGCGAGGCGTTTAACGTCAGCCGCATCAGCATTGAGTAGGTGGAACGCGATGCGTTGCGCACCTTTAGGACCCACGCCAGGAAGACGCCCGAGTTCATCAATGAGGTCTTGAATTACGCCTTCGTACACACCATCACCCTACGGCTTAAGAGTCGGATTCGAGCTCACCCAAGCTCTTGGCATCAAAGGCTGCAGTGATCAGTGCTTCGCCGACGAGTTCGGTTTCATCAGTTTCGATGTTGGTGTCGTCTACCACCACTGCTGCCGGCTCGGCCTGAGCGACCTTTTCGGCCGCAATGATGTCGCGCCCGCTCTTGCGCTTAGGGCTAGCGGCTGGTGCTGGCTCGGCTGGTGCAGCAGTTCGTGTTGAACTCAATCCAGCCACGGTCAATGAATCCGGGACCGGCTGTCCGATGACGTCAACGGTGTAGGGGCTGCCCATGACCTGCGAAATAGCCGTGGCCAACAGTTGGTCATACCCACCAGCGACAAAACCCTTTGCTGTCCCTACATCCGGCAAACCAACAGCAACTCGCCCTTGATCAACACTCAAGACACCACTGCCGGGTCGATTGAGTTGAATCCATGCACTGCGCTTAACGTTCTTAATCTCTTCAACAATCTCGGGCCACTTGCGCCGAACGGCTTCAACGTCGGTTCCCGTTGCGGCCGTCTGGGCGCTCTTCTTGGATTTTGCTGGGGCTACTTCGGCTGGCGCTACTTCGGCTGGCGCAACGTCATCAGTAACCACGGCAGCAGTTGTCCCCGCAACCAGCTGGGACGTGACAGGAGTTGGTACGACAGCCAGTACTGGTGCTGGTCGGCCGGCTGCTACTTGACGTGATTGTCGTTCGAGTTGTTCAACGCGCACGTGCAGTCCGCGATCGGCGTCGTCAGCTCCTGGAAGCAACAAACGAGCAGCCATGACTTCTAGTAACAAACGCGGTGAAGTGGCGCCGCGCATCTCCACTAAGCCTTCGGACAGCACCTCGGCATTGCGCGTGAGCTCAGCCAGACCAAAATGTGATGCTTGAACCTTCATGCGGTCCAACTCATCGGGTGCGGCGGTGATGAGCGCATCTAAGTGTTCGGTATCAGCGCCGGCCACCGTGAGAATCAACAGGTCGCGGAACCGCTCCAAGAGATCAGCGACAAAGCGGCGCGGATCCAACCCACTATCGAGTGCGCGATCCAACGTTTCAAAAACGGTGGCACCACGTCGAGCCGCAAACGCATCAATGACATCGTCGAGTAACTGGCCATCGGTATAACCCAACAGCCCCGATGCATAGGACATGGAAATCGTGTTCTCGGTGGAACCAGCGATCAATTGGTCCAAAACGCTCAGGGCATCTCGCACCGATCCGGCACCGGCACGTACAACCATCGGCAAAACAGCGTCCTCAACGGTGACGTTTTCCTCCGCGGCAACGCGCGCGAGGTGATCGCTCAAGATTCGCGGAGCAACTAGTCGAAAGGCGTAGTGGTGAGTACGACTGCGAATCGTGGCCAAAACTTTGTCCGGCTCGGTGGTGGCAAAAACAAACTTCACGTGATCTGGTGGCTCTTCGACAAGCTTCAACAGGGCGTTGAATCCTTCGCGCGTGACCATATGGGCCTCGTCGATGATGTAGACCTTGTAGCGCGAGGAGACCGGAGCGTAAAAAGCGCGTTCGCGCAAATCGCGGGCATCGTCGACACCACCATGCGATGCAGCGTCAATTTCGATGACGTCCAGGCTGCCTGGTCCACCATTAGCTAGGTCTTGGCACGACTGACACTTGCCACACGGAGTAGGTGTTGGTCCTTGTTCACAGTTGAGGGCACGGGCCAAAATGCGCGCGCTGCTGGTCTTTCCACAACCACGAGGGCCTGAAAACAAAAAAGCGTGATGCACACGGCCGCTGGACAGCGCTTGACCCAAGGGTCCGGTCACATGGTCTTGCCCGATGACTTCATCGAAAGTCTCGGGTCGGTAGCGACGGTACAAGGCCAAGGACACAGGCTCACCCTACGCGCGGTCGCTGACGTGAAGTGACCCCCCGCACACCCGATAGAGCTCACCTGCCCTTGCTGCCTTCCGGCCCTGGGGGGTTCAGCGAGATACCGCCGTACGAGGGGTCGCCCGCAAGTCTAAGAGGTGCTGACTTACCCGCAGGTCTTGCCCACGGGTAATCTCTGCCACGGAGGATTCGCCTAGTTGGCCTATGGCGCACGCTTGGAAAGCGTGTTGGGTGCAAGCCCTCACGAGTTCGAATCTCGTATCCTCCGCCACGTCAAACGGCGTCGCCCCACAACCCGGGCGGCGCCGTTTTTTTCATCGCTGCGCTCCTCCCAAATCCCGCGGCCACATAGACAAATGACCAGCCCTGACGGACTGGTCATTTTGTATGGCGGTGGCGGTGGGATTTGAACCCACGGAGAGCTTTCACCCTCACACGCTTTCGAGGCGTGCTCCTTAGGCCACTCGGACACGCCACCGCGAGGAAGCGTACGCGTTAGCAATTTCAAGGCAATCGGCGGGAGAAAGCAAACGGCGCCGCCCGGGTTGTGGGGCGACGCCGTTTGACGTGGCGGAGGATACGAGATTCGAACTCGTGAGGGCTTGCACCCAACACGCTTTCCAAGCGTGCGCCATAGGCCAACTAGGCGAATCCTCCG
>JAPLBW010000193.1 GCA_026392555.1 Actinomycetota bacterium | reverse complement strand
CCTGCGGCCACTTCCCACGAGAGCGATGTGGGATCGGGGGAAAGCACGTCTTGCCCATCTTCTATCTGCACAATCTCGCGGTATCGCTCGAAGTGTTGACGCACGCGGTTTGACATCGCGTCTGGATTTGCCCCGAGCTCATCAGGCAAGAATTCGACGTCGGCGGTGAAGTACGACTTCTCGTCAAAGATGTCGCGGAGTATGAATCGCTCAGTTCCCATGGTGACAATGTCGAATCGGCCATCTGCATACGGTTGGATGGCACGGATATCTGCGATGCAGCCGATGTCATACAACGCATTGAGGTCCGCAGGTAAACTGCCTAAGTCCTGGATGAGCTGGCGATAGCGGGGCTCAAAGAGGTGTAACGGCATTGCTGCTTGGGGCAGTAGTGGTGATCCCAACGGGAACAGTGGGATCCGGTGCAATGTAGTCACGACACCACCCTAGAACGACTCGCCGCGAATCACCCATTGAACGGGACGTCAATAGACTGATGCCTGTGATTTCACGCATTGACCTTCGTTCCTACGGTGCCAACTCCCGTAGCCAGTATGCCCAGGTGCTCCCGAGAGCAGCTGTGGATATTAGTAGCGCCGTCTCGATCGTGACCCCGCTTTTGGACGACATTCGCGAACGAGGTTTGGACGCTGTCATTGAAGCTACCGCTCGCTTCGATGGCGTCGAACTGGCTACCACTCGCGTGCCACAGGCTGCGCTGGATACAGCGCTGGCAGCAATGGATCCGCAGGTGCGGCTAGACGTTGAAGAAGCGGCCCGCCGTGCACGGTTGGTGCATGAAGCGCAACGACGAACCGATGCAGTCATTCGTGTGAGTGCTGGTGCTGAAGTCATTGAGAAGTGGGTGCCCGTGCAGCGGGTGGGGCTGTACGTCCCCGGCGGGCTGGTTGCCTACCCCAGTTCTGTCGTGATGAACGTTATTCCGGCATTGGTGGCAGGTGTGGAGTCTTTGGCCGTTGCCTCCCCACCACAGCGAGAGGCCGCAGACCCAGCGTTTGTAGGTTTGCCTCACCCTGCGGTCTTGGCAGCCTGTGCGTTGCTTGGCGTCACTGAGGTGTACGCGGTCGGTGGCGCGCAAGCGGTTGGCATGTTTGCCTATGGCACCTCGGAGTGTGCGCCGGTTGACTTGGTCACCGGCCCGGGCAATGTGTATGTGGCCGCCGCCAAGCGCGTTGTGCGCGGAACCATTGGTATTGATTCGGAAGCAGGGCCGACAGAGATCGGCATCCTGGCTGACTCTTCCGCAGATCCAGCCTTCGTGGCAGCAGACCTGATTGCGCAAGCCGAACACGATGAGAACGCTTCGTGCTTGCTTGTGACGGATTCACCCGAACTGATGGATGCCGTCGACCGTGAAGTCGCGCAACAGCTCACGACCACCGTGCACCGCGCCCGAGTAGAAACCGCTCTACGCAATCAATCGGCGTACGCATTGGTCAATGACATGGATCAAGGCCTTGATGTCGTGGATGCGTGGGCCGCGGAACACCTTGAAGTCATCACTGTTGATGCCGTCGAGCGCGCTGCCAGAGTGCGTAATGCCGGTGCAATTTTTGTCGGCCCCTGGGCGCCAGTAAGTCTGGGGGACTACTTGGCTGGTTCTAATCACGTGCTGCCAACCGGTGGATCGGCCAGGCACACTGGTGGGCTTTCGGTGCAGTCGTTCTTGCGCAGCATGCACGTGGTCAACTACACGCGTGCGGCATTGGCCGAAGTCGCGCCGCTCATTGACGCGCTTGGTGGTGCCGAAAACCTGCACTCCCATGTAGCTGCTGTTCGAGTTCGCATTCCCCGCGGCACTGATGACTGAGGCCAGGTCCGAACTTCCCATTCGCGACGACCTGCGCGGTCGCAGTGCCTACGGCGCGCCACAAATTGATGTACCGGTGCTGCTCAACGTCAATGAGAACCCCTACGCGCCATCTGCGGTTGTTGTTGCGGCGATCACACAGGCGGTAGGTCGCGCAGCGCAAGGCGTGAACCGTTATCCAGATCGCGATTGTGTGGGCCTGCGCTCGGCTCTAGCGACATACCTGGCCAACCGAGAAGGCGTCTCGTTTGCCTCTGATTCCATTTGGCCAGCTAATGGTTCCAACGAAGTGATGCTGCAGTTAATGCAGGCCTTTGGCGGCCCAGGTCGCAAGGCATTGGGGTTTGCGCCGACCTATTCGATGTACCCGGACTATTGCCGAGACACGTTCACGCAGTACATCACTGTTGATCGGACCAACGATTTTGAAGTCACGGCTGAGATCGCCTTAGCCGCGATAGCAAACCAGCAGCCCGACATCATCTTGTTGGCCTCGCCGAACAACCCAACGGGCACCGCGTTGAGCTTGGACGTCATCGAGACCGTGTGTTCCAACTTTTCTGGCATCGTGATCGTTGATGAGGCGTATGCCGAGTTTCGTCGGACCGGTACGCCATCGGCATTGACACTGTTGGAGAAGTTTCCGCGGCTTGTCGTGACTCGAACGATGAGTAAGGCTTTTGCCTTTGCCGGTGGCCGGGTGGGCTACTTGGTCGCATCCCCAGCCGTTGTTGACGCTGTCCAGTTGGTGCGCTTGCCGTATCACGTCTCGGCGATTACTCAGGCCGCGGCTGTGGCCGCTCTTGAGCAGGCTGAAGAGTTGCTGGCCGGGGTTGACCAACTCCGATCCGAGCGTGACCAACTGTTTACTTGGCTCCAGGGCCGTGGGCACGAGGTGGCGGTCAGCGACGCCAATTTCATCCTGTTTGGGCGCTTTGCTGATCCGGATCGGGTCTGGCAAGGACTGCTTGATCGTGGGGTGTTGATTCGCCAAACCGGTCCGACCGGCTGGTTGCGCGTCAGTATTGGCACTGCATCAGAGATGATGGCTTTTAGAAAAGCCCTTGAGGAGGTTGTTCCCGCATGAGTCGTTCCGCTCGCGTTGAACGTGGCACGAAGGAATCCATGGTGGTTGTCGAGATTGAACTCGACGGCACTGGACAAGCCGACATCTCCACTGGTGTGCCGTTTTACGACCACATGCTTGAGCAGCTAGCTCGCCACGGGCTCATGGATTTGACTATCAAGACGCAAGGCGATGTCGAAGTAGACATTCACCACACCGTCGAAGACACCTCTATTGCTTTGGGCGAAGCATTTCGTACCGCGCTTGGTGACAAGAGCGGAATTCGCCGCTTCGGTGATTCGTTGGTGCCGCTGGATGAAACCTTGGTACAGGTCGCAGTTGACTTGTCGGGGCGTCCGTACTTAGTGCACCAAGAGCCCGTCATTGTTGAACTCATCGGTGGCACCTATGACACGGCTATGACCAAGCACATTTGGGAATCATTCGTGGCGAATGCTCAAATCGCTTTGCACGTGCGTGTCCTCGAGGGGCGCAATGCGCACCACGTTGTTGAGGCTCAATTTAAGGCCGTTGCGCGCGCCTTGCGTGATGCGCTGGCCCTTGACCCACGGGTGCAGGGAATTCCTAGCACCAAGGGTGCTTTGTGACCTGTTGATGAGTCCCTCGGTCGCGGTTCTTGATTACGGTTCGGGCAACCTGCACTCAGCTCAACGCGCCTTAGAGCGGGCTGGTGCGGTCGTGACCGTTACCGCAGACCGCGACACGGTTTTGGCTGCCGATGGTCTGGTCGTCCCAGGGGTCGGTGCTTTTGCGGCCGTGATGGATGGGCTGCGCGCAGTCAAGGGTGGCGAATTGATCGGTCGCCGGTTGGCTGGTGGTCGTCCGGTGTTGGGCATATGTGTCGGAATGCAAATCATGTTTGATCACGGTGTCGAACATGATGTGGACACCGAGGGTCTGACCGAATGGCCTGGAGTGGTTGACCAGTTGCACGCTGATGTGTTGCCTCACATGGGGTGGAACACCGTTGATGCCCCGACCGATTCGCAGCTTTTCGCCGGCATCGCTGACCAGCGTTTCTATTTTGTGCACTCCTATGCCGCTCGATCGTGGACGCTGCACACTGATGGCCGAACCGCTGAACCATTGGTGACCTGGTCGGAGCACGGTGAGCGCTTTGTTGCCGCGGTGGAGAACGGTCCGCTCACAGCGACTCAGTTCCACCCTGAAAAGTCTGGTGATGCCGGCATCGCCTTGTTAACCAACTGGTTGCGTACGCTGTAGTCCTTGTTACCGCCCACTCTCGATGAATTGAGCGCAATGTCCCACCTGATTTTGTTGCCCGCCGTTGACGTGGCCGATGGCGCTGCCGTGCGCTTGGTCCAGGGCGAGGCCGGATCCGAAACCTCATACGGCGATCCCCTCGATGCGGCTATGGAGTGGCAGTCAGCCGGCGCCGAGTGGATTCACCTGGTTGACCTTGATGCTGCCTTTGGCCGTGGTTCAAACCGCGACCTCTTGGCCGACATCACCGGTCGACTTGACGTCCATGTTGAGCTCAGCGGTGGCATTCGTGACGACGAGTCGTTGCGGGCGGCTTTAGCAACCGGATGCGCTCGGGTGAACTTGGGCACGGCTGCTCTAGAAAATCCACAGTGGTGCCGTGAAGCCATCGCGGAATTTGGCGATCGCATTGCCGTGGGATTGGACGTGCGCGGGACAACCTTGGCCGCTCGCGGGTGGACTCAAGAAGGCGGCGACCTGTGGGAAGTCTTGGATCGCTTGGAATCCGATGGTTGTTCGCGCTATGTCGTCACTGATGTGACCAAGGACGGAACGTTGCAAGGCCCAAACCTTGAGCTGCTACGACAAGTGTGTGAACGAACTAACAAACCCGTTATTGCTAGCGGGGGAGTATCGAGTTTGGCCGATCTGCACGCCATTGCGGAATTGGTTCCGCTGGGCGTCGAAGGCTCCATCGTGGGTAAGGCCCTGTACGCGCAGGCCTTTACGCTGCAAGAGGCGCTAGCAGCGATGGCGCAGGTCTAGTCAAAGACTGGCGAGTCTTGCGGTCGAGTCACATCTGTGCCGAGAGTGATCTGCACCCCGATGTGGTCGATGTTTTTGCGTCGAACTTTTTGCTGCCAGATCAAGAACTTCAACGTCCACCCATATTTGTTGAGCATCAATTCGCGGACCATGTCCTCGCCGCCGCCGTCAATGAGGCGTGCGGTGGCCGGCACATAGTCGCTTTTGAGCTTTCCTGATGCGGTGCAGACCGCGATCTGGACCACGGGATCGCGCGCAATGCGCTTGGCTTTGCCCGATTCAGCCTGGGTCCAGACAAACAGGAAATTCCCGCGATCTGCAACCCAGACCGGTGTTGCCACGCCCGTGCCGTCCTTGCGGTAGGTCATCAGGCTGATGTATTGAGCGGCGCCAATCGAGGCGGTGAGACCAGACATGATCTTTATTCTAGAAGAACCTTAGGCTTAGCGCATGTCCGTTGCCGTCCGAGTGATTCCGTGTCTTGATGTGGATGCCGGACGTGTCGTCAAGGGTGTGAATTTCAAGGACCTGCGAGATGCGGGGGATCCGGTCGAACTTGCCGCTCGCTACAACAGCGAAGGCGCCGACGAATTGGTCTTTCTTGACATCACTGCCAGCAGCGGCGATCGGGCAACGACCTATGACATCGTCACGCGCACCGCGGAGCAGGTGTTCATTCCGCTAACAGTGGGTGGCGGTGTTCGCTCTGTTGCTGATGTCGATGCTTTGTTGCGTTCGGGCGCAGACAAGGTGGGTGTCAACACGGCAGCAATCTCTGATCCGCAGTTGCTCAACGCCATCGCCGATCGGTTTGGGGTTCAGGTGCTGGTGTTGTCAATCGATGCTCGACGTTGCCAGAATGGGACAACCACCGAATCAGGATTTGAAGTCACTACCCATGGGGGGCGACGGGGCACCGGCATCGATGCCTTGCAGTGGGCCGTGGAAGCGGCCGGCAGGGGTGCCGGCGAGATCTTGTTGAATTCGATGGATGCTGACGGAACCAAGGCGGGCTACGACTTGCCCTTGATTAAATTGGTACGAGCCAATGTGTCGATCCCCATCATTGCCTCCGGCGGGGCTGGCACGCTTGCCGACTTTGCACCTGCCGTCGAGGCTGGCGCAGACGCAGTTCTGGCTGCCAGTGTGTTGCACTTTGGTGAATTAGGGATCGCTGACATTAAGCGATCATTAAATGACGCCGGCTGTGTCGTTCGTTAGTGGTGGATCGGCTTTAGATGCCGAAGGAGCACGACTGAACAGCTGTAATGGCATCGGCTGGACCAGAGAATTCGACGTGAACTGCTGAGCGACCATAGGCAAACAAGGTCAACTCGGCTGGCTGCCCAGTGATGGTGACCGTTTGCGGACCCTGGCAGGCCTGGAAGCGCTTGCCATCGGGAGTAGCCAACACAATCGCGACGGGTGAAGACTTCATCAATCGCGGTGCAAAACCTTTGATCTTGTCCCACAGCTCGGCTTGAAACTCTGGTGCTAAGTCGCGTTCCTGCCAGGCTGGTTGTGCTCGTCGCACGTCTTCGACGTGAACAAAGAACTCGATCGTATTTGCCAAGCCATCCACTTTTGTCGCCCGCATCATGGACGAGCGAGGTGGGCCGGTGCGAATCTTGTTAATGACGCCATCCCAGTCTTTGTTTTGAGCCTTCAGGCGAACCTTCTTTTCGTAGCCCGCGAGAGCGGGAACCATGATCCCCATCGCGGCATCGGGTCGACCTTCACGCACGATCAAATGGCCAGCTAGATCACGAGCCGTCCAGCCCTCGCAGAGCGTGGGAACATCCGGGCCGAGTTGGTCCAACAAGTCACTCAAAACTGCGCGTTCCGATTGTGCCCAGTGGTTGGCCTTGAGGGTTCCGTTTTCGCTCATGCGGTCACACTACGAGGGCAAAGCGACAATGGCACGTTGACACAGGGGCACGACGTCGCGAACTTGCCCGCCTAAGGCCATTTCCCATGACCAACCGGCACAATGGGGGCATGCCGTCCACCAACCCCGCGCTTGACCCAGAGGTCGCACAGCGCCTCAAGCGTGATGACGCGGGGCTCTTTGCAGCGATTGCACAGCAGCACGGCACGGGCGAGGTCTTGATGCTGGCGTGGATGAATGACGAAGCCTTGGCTCGCACCCTGGCGACCGGCGAGGCGACGTATTGGTCGCGCAGCCGCGGCCAATTATGGACCAAGGGCGAAACATCGGGTCACACGCAAAAAGTACTTTCCGTCAGCCTTGATTGCGATGGAGATGCCCTGTTGTTGTCAGTGGAGCAGACCGGTCCGGCCTGTCACACCGGCAATCACAGCTGTTTTGACGCGCACACATTGCCATGGGGATCGAACTCGTGACTCAAACGTTCACCCTTGAACAGTTTCAGGATTTAGCCAGCAGTCGTCGCGTTATCCCCATGGTGCGCACGGTTGATTCACGCAATCTGTCGCCCATTGAGTTGTACCGTGGCTTAACCGGTGAACGAGCGGGAACCTTTCTTCTCGAGTCAGCCGAACAAGGGGTGTGGTCGCGCTATTCGTTTATCGGTGTGGCAAGCATGGCCATGCTGACCGAGGTGGATGGACACGCGCACTGGGTGGGTGCGCCACCGGTGGGTGTGCCACTGGATGGCGACCCGCTAGTGGTACTTGAGGAAACCGTTGAGTTCTTGCACACCACGCCCTTTGCTGACTTACCGCCATTGACGGGCGGCATGGTGGGGATGATCGGTTACGACGCTGTCCGCAGGCTGGAACGCATTTCTGCTATCGCCGTCGACGATTTGCACTTGCCCGAACTCGCCATGTTGGTGGCAACGGACCTAGCGGTCTTGGATCACGAAACCGGTTCCATCGTGTTGATCGCTAATGCGGTTAATCGCGATGGCACCGACGAACACGTTGAACAAGCCTGGGCGGATTCAATCGCGCGACTTGATGCGATGCAGGCCACTGTCGAATCGCTGACCTCAACTCCCGACGCCCACAGTTTCGCGGGTGGTGAGCCCGACCTTTCCCACGTGGAGTCGAACACCACCGAGCAGGCTTATCAGGATGCGGTGATGCAGGCCAAGTCCGAGATAGCTGCTGGCGAGGCTTTTCAAATTGTGGTCAGTCAGAGATTTTCGCTGCCTTGTGCGGGTTCGGCATTGGCGGTGTATGAGGAACTGCGACGCAGTAATCCCAGTCCGTACATGTACCTCATGCGCTTTGGATCCATTAACGGTAAGTCAGGTTTTGATGTCGTGGGGTCAAGTCCTGAGGCACTGGTGACAGTTGCTGATGGCCAAGCCACGATGCATCCCATTGCTGGCAGTCGACCGCGCGGTGCAAATGAAACCGAGGACGAGGCGTTGGCCAATGAACTCTTGGCTGATGAAAAAGAGCGAGCAGAGCATTTGATGCTCGTTGACCTAGGGCGTAATGACTTGGGTCGAGTGTGTGAATCAGGCTCGGTGCATGTCGTGGAGTTCATGGCGATTGAACGCTTCTCGCACATCATGCACATTGTTTCCACCGTGGTAGGCGCTGTATCTGCGAAGCAGTCGGGCATGCAGGTGTTGCGCGCCTGTTTCCCAGCCGGCACTTTGTCTGGCGCACCCAAACCACGGGCCATGGAGATCATTGAGCGCCTGGAGCCGACTCGACGCGGCGTGTATGGCGGAGTGGTGGGGTACTTGGACTTCGCGGGCAATGTCGACACCGCTATTGCCATTCGCACTGCGGTTATTCGCGATGGCATCGCCCACGTGCAGGCCGGTGCTGGCGTCGTTGCCGATTCTGACCCAGCTACCGAGCATGCCGAATGTCGACACAAAGCAGCGGCAGCCTTGCGTGCTGTTGCACGAGCATCGGCCAACAGATGAGTGATCGAAGCAAACGCGAACCGTATTTCGCACTGGGACTACTCGCGCTGGCGGGGGCCCTTATTTTGATTCTCTCGTCACCGCAGTGGGCGAGCGCTTCGGTTCTTGACGCGGCCCTGCCTCGGGTCAATTCAGGATTCAGCAGTCGCGCCATCGTGCCTATTGCACCAGCTACGGGATTACTTGCTCTCGCCGCTGCAGTTGCCTGTCTCCTCGCCGGGAGGTGGTGGCGCATGGCGATCGGTCTGGTTCTGGTCGGGTTCTCGCTCGCGGCTACCTTGTCGATCGCCAGCTTTTTGTCGGCACCAGGCGCAGCGTTGTCGGGTCCCCTGTCAGACTTAGTGGGTCTTTCGCAAGTTGAGGTTGCCGAGGTCACGGTCAGCATCTGGCCACGACTGGTCTTTGTGCTGTGTGCGGTCGTTGCCTTATGTGGACTGTGGATTGTGGTGCGTGCCCAAACGTGGCAACGGGGAGGACGCCGGTACGAGAGATCAGATGGGTCCACTCCAGCAAGTAGTGAACTGGATTCCGCAGGTTTGTGGGATGCCATTGATCGCGGGACGGATCCGACGTTTCCTGGGTTTTGAGCGTGAATTAGGGGTCGTGGCGACGCGTTGAGAGGATCTTAATTATGTCGGCCGAACACGAAGACCACGGACATACTTCGGCGGCCTGGACTCTCGTAGGCATCGTCATCGTAGGCTTCACGGTCGGTGGAGTGGGTGTCGTCTTCGCGGACTGGACGGTGGTGATTGTGGGCGTTGTGATCTGCGTTGTAGGAATTGTGGTGGGCAAAGCCATGCAGATGATGGGCATGGGCGCACAGCCGAAGTCATCAACAAAGACTTCTTGAGCAGTGGCCATCGACTCTGATGGTTAATCCGAGCTCTCAAGGCCTAGTCCTCGTCGTTGAAGACGAGGGTGCGATCAGCGATCTGATCAAGTTGTATTTAACCCGTGATGGCTTTGGGGTTCAAATAGAAAATGACGGTGCACAAGCGCTGGATCGCATCCGACAAGCCCGTCCCGTAGCAGTGATTTTGGATATTGGCCTACCTGGCATGAGTGGTACTGACATTTGTCGGCAATTACGGGCTGAAGGGGATTGGACCCCCATTTTGTTTGTGACCGCCCAAGATGACGAAGTGGATCGAATCCTTGGCCTTGAGCTAGGTGGCGATGACTACATCACTAAGCCCTTCAGCCCCCGTGAGTTGGTGGCTCGAGTCCGCGGGGTCTTGCGGCGAGGTGGGGTGGCAACCCCTGATGAAATCTTGCAGGTTGGTGCGGTTCAACTCAACCCGTCCACTCATCAAGTCCTCGTGGCCGGCAAGCATGTTGAGCTGACCACGCTGGAGTTTGACCTGTTGGCTTACTTCATGCGCAGCCCAGATCAGGTGTTTTCTCGTGAGCAGCTCATGTCCCACGTTTGGGGGTATGGGGTGGCCGCCGGAACGCGAACCGTTGATGTGCATGTGGCACAACTGCGCTCCAAGGTGGGCGATTCAGTGACTTTCCGCACCGTTCGTGGCGTGGGTTACGCCCTTTCGGATCAGGTCCACCCCTGATGCGTCGATCCCTGGCAACCCAAGTCGCCCTTGTCACCACGTTGGTGGCTTTCGTTTCGGTTGTTGTCGTTGGTGTGATCGCTTTGCCGCTCGCGCGGCAAAATGCTGAGCGCCAAGCCTTTCAATCATTGGCGCGGCAAGCTGATGTCGTAGCCGATGCAGCCGAACGTTCAGCTGCCGTTGGTCGTCCGATTGACCAGCCACGTATTCGCCGGTTGCTCGAAAGTCAGGGGATTTCCCTGGCGGTATTACCTGCTGGTGATTCGGGTGGCGGATTGTTAGCACCTGACGAACTAGCGACCTTGCAGTCTGGTGGCCAAGTGTCGGTCACGCGCGAATTTCGTGGACAAAAGTATTTAGTGCAAGCCCGCCGAGTGGCCGGTGACCAAGTCGTCGTGCTGGCTCAGCCCTTGGGCCAGGGTCGTGGTGCGGTCGGTGGCAATGAACTCATTCAGCGATTGTTTATTGGCCTATTGATCGGGTTGGCTATTGGTGCAGGTGCTGGCATCTTGCTGCTGCGCGATGAGCGCGCCGGCGAAAGGCGAATTCGCTGCGCGCGCCTTGTTGGGTCAGAAGGTCGGCAGCGTGAATTCCTACTCTCGATTTCGCATGAACTGCGCACCCCTCTGACCGCCGTGAAGGGCTATGCCGAGGCTCTGTCTGACGGCGTCATCGCTGGTGACGATGTGGTTCAGGTGGGCAACACCATGTTGGGTGAATCGTTGCGCCTGGAGCGATTGGTCAGCGACTTGTTGGACTTGGCTCGATTTGGTGCGCAAGATTTCCCACTCGAGATTGTGGATGTGGACGTTAAGGAACTGGTCCTTGATGCGGCTCTGGTGTGGAGTGATCGTTCGGCACCACTGGGTGTGAGCTACACGGTCGAAGTTCCCGATGCACCGGTGTCTGCGCGAACCGACCCGATGCGCCTTCGCCAAATCATCGACAACCTGTCAGAAAATGCCTTGCGGATGACCCCGAGCGGTGCACCCATCGTGTTGGCCTTGAGCCAGGATTTATCGGGAATGCGCATTGAAGTGCGCGATGGTGGCCCTGGGTTAACTGACCAAGACTGGGAAGTGGCCTTTGAGCCGGCCGTGCTGTTTTCGCGGTATCGCGGTGTGCGACAAGTCGGATCTGGAGTGGGCTTAGCGTTGGTGAGCAAGTTAGCCAGCCGCCTAGGGGCAACTCCGGCCGCAGGTGCAGCCCCTGAGGGGGGAGCATGCTTCAGTGTGACGTTTACTGCCGTGACCTTTACTCCAGCGCCTAGTCAGCGGTAGGCAACTAGTGGCAGTTTGCTCTCGTGATTTGCCGGCCTCTGTGGTTAGGGTGGAAGTCGGTAATCGAGTCGGGGAGCGACGATGAGTTTTGAGACACCACCACCCAGTGACGCAACCAACGAGCCCGTTCCGCCCACGCCACCCCCCGTTCCCACGCCACCACCGCCTCCATCCACCCCGCCGCCGCCCTTAGGTGGGCCTCCTGGATACGGCGGACCTCCTGGATACGGCGGACCTCCCAGCTTTGGGTATGGAGCAGGTCAGCCACCGAGCAACTATTTGGTGTGGGCGATTTTGACCACGATTCTTTGTTGTCTTCCACTAGGCGTGGTCTCCATCGTGTTTTCTACGCAGGTCAACTCCAAGTGGGCCATGGGAGATGCGCAAGGCGCACTCAAGGCGTCAAACAATGCGCGTAATTTCGCTATAGCCAGTGCAGTTGCTGCTGTCGTGCTTGGTGTTGTCTGGCTCTTCTTCGCCGTTTTGGTCGGAGTTTCGGAAAGTGCTAGTTCGTCAACGACGAGCCTGTAGGTCCCAGCTTGTGACCATGGACACCACGGACATCACGCCCAGCGCCATTCAGCGGGTGAGCGCACACCGCTACAGCGGGCCGGTGATAGTCGGTTTGGGCGCGGTGGCCTTGATGTCGTGCATTGCTATTCGCGATCCACAAACCGATGGTGCTTATCCGTTATGCATCTTTCGCGCGATAACCGGCCTTGATTGCCCTGGGTGCGGTTCGCTGCGCGCCTTGCATGCACTCACCCGAGGCGACGTATGGGCAGCGCTGGATCAGAACGTGTTGTTGGTCGCGGTCTTGCCTTTTTTAGTGTGGCGCTGGGTGGCGTGGGTGCGCTCAAGCGCGCCGGAATCCGGCACTCGTCCACGGCTGACCGCGGCACGATGGATCTATGTGTTCTTGGGGCTTGTCGTGGCTTTTTGGGTCGTACGCAACATCCCTGGTGTCCCCTTCATCGGCTCGGGAATCGGCTAACCCCACGTTCGTTAGGCAACACACCCTGAACCAGCAGGTCAGCCCCGATGGCTCTACGCTCAAACCAGACAAATCCTTCCGATCAGGCGTAGAGGAGTCACCGTGAGCGTGCTCGACGAGATCATCGCGGATGTCCGCGTTGACCTTGCCGCTCGCCAAGCGGAAGTCTCGCTCGACCAACTCAAAGAAGCCGCCGCCAACCAAGCCCCGGCCATCGATGGCTATGCAGCACTGTCGTCAGATGGAGTCACGGTCATCGCGGAGGTCAAGCGAAAGTCGCCGAGCAAGGGCGAGTTGGCGCAGATTGCCGATCCAGCCACGCTTGCTGCTCACTATGAAGCCGGTGGCGCTCACTGCATCAGCGTGTTAACTGAGCAGCGTCGATTCGGTGGGTCCTTGGCTGATTTAAGCGCGGTGCGGGCTGCAGTAGATATTCCGATCCTTCGCAAGGACTTCATTGTCACCAGTTACCAGTTGTGGGAAGCCCGAGCGGCCGGTGCTGATCTGGCCTTACTCATTGTTGCTGCCCTTGACCAAAATGCGTTGGTCGCGCTCATCGAGCGCGCTGAATCCATGGGACTTACGCCTCTCGTTGAGGTGCACAATGGCGATGAAGTCAAACGAGCCGTCGATGCAGGCGCACGCATTATCGGCGTGAATGCGCGTGACCTGCGCACGCTCGAGGTTGATCGTGGAACGTTTGCGCGCGTTGCTCCCTCCATTCCAGCCGGCGTTTTGAGCATTGCCGAATCTGGAATTCGCGGTCCGCACGATTTGATTGCCTATGCCAATGCTGGTGCCGATGTGGTGTTGGTGGGAGAGTCGCGCGTTACCGCTGACGATCCGCGCGAAGCAGTAGCTGACCTGGTCACTGCTGGTGCGCACCCGGCTATCAAGCATGGACGTGCTGCGAGATGACGAACACCACTCCCGATGCGCTGGGGCACTTTGGACCCTACGGTGGTCGCTTTGTTCCTGAAGCATTGATTTCTGCACTCGATGAGCTTCATGCTGCCTATCAAGCAGCCAAGGTGGATCCGGAGTTCCAAACCCGTTTCCAAAATCTTCAGTCCACTTACACGGGGCGGCCTAGTCCGCTCACCGATGCAACACGCTTTTCGGCCCATGCCGGTGGCGCGCGCATCTTGCTCAAGCGCGAAGACCTCAATCACACCGGTTCGCACAAGATCAACAATGTGCTCGGTCAGGCCCTGCTGACTCAACGCATGGGCAAGACGCGCGTTATTGCTGAAACGGGTGCTGGTCAGCATGGTGTGGCCACCGCAACGGCGGCTGCTTTGTTGGGCCTGGAGTGTGTGGTCTACATGGGGGAAGAAGACACTCGTCGTCAAGCCCTCAATGTGGCACGAATGAAGCTGTTGGGTGCCGAAGTCATTCCCGTCACCACGGGTAGCAAAACGTTGAAGGATGCCATCAACGAAGCCATGCGTGACTGGGTCACCAATGTCGACGACACTCATTACCTCTTAGGCACCGTCGCCGGCCCGCAGCCCTTCCCTGTGATGGTGCGTGACTTCCACCGTTGCATCGGATTGGAAGCGCGCCAGCAAGTCCTGGACCTAACCGGGAAGCTGCCTACCGCTGTTGTTGCCTGTGTGGGCGGAGGGTCGAATGCGATTGGTATCTTCCACCCATTCCTGGACGACGAAGACGTGCAGCTCCACGGCTATGAAGCCGGCGGCGATGGAGTCGAGACGGGTCGACATGCCGCGACGATCACCGGTGGAGTTCCCGGTGTTCTGCATGGCGCGCGTTCGTACCTTTTGCAAGACGATGAAGGTCAAACGATCGAGTCCCACTCCATTTCGGCGGGGTTGGACTATCCAGGTGTGGGGCCGGAGCACTCCTACCTCAATGACATTGGTCGAGCGCACTATCACCCCATCACCGATGCCCAAGCTATGCAGGCATTTTCTTGGCTGTGTCGCACCGAGGGAATCATCCCCGCGATCGAGTCCGCACACGCCCTGGCTGGGGCTTGTTTGTTGGGCCAGGAACTCGGTCCTGACGCCGTGATCTTGATCAACCTGTCCGGTCGTGGTGATAAGGACGTCGATACGGCCGCTGCATGGTTTGGATTGAACGGTGATGGACAGTCATGAGTTCGCTGCGCTCATCTTTTGAGGCCGCTCGTGCACGCAACTCCGCTTTGCTAGTGGGGTACTTGCCGGCCGGCTTTCCCAGTGTTGATGGCTGCATTGCAGCGGCCGTTGCCATGGTCGAGGCCGGTGTGGACGTTATGGAGATCGGCTTGCCATATTCCGATCCCGTCATGGACGGTCCAGTTATTCAAGAAGCCGTTGAACA
>JAPLBW010000170.1:3874-6269 GCA_026392555.1 Actinomycetota bacterium | reverse complement strand
GTGGAATCCCGATGCCAGGTTGATACCCGTCACCGCAGACCAAGCCGCACAAACAGCGCTTGAGGAATCGTGCGAGGCGCTCATCCTCGACTTTGCCGGACCGCAGCGCGTGGTGTTAGCTGGCGCACCCCTGCGAGCTCTAGCCCAGTCTCGACAGGCCGTGCCGGTGTGGCGCGATCACGACGTGGCAACGGAAATTGAACGAGAGGCCCGTAAGCGGGGAGTCACCGTGCGAGTAGGTAAGCCGGACTCCGACATGGAGTGCGATGCAATCGTGTGGCTTAGTGCAGGAGTTGACCGGGCTGATGCCGAAGGCGTGATAACTCAACTGGCGGAAGGCTTGGAAGGCAATCCGGTGCTCCGGGACCGCCTTGATCTGGGGCTGGCCTTTGCGTTGGCCGAACCTATCTCCTGATAGCCAGGGAGCGGGCGACACGCCGGCGCGCTTGCGCGATTGTGAAGGGGTGTTCGTGGAAACCTAAGTGTGTCCTTCCCCCTAGGCCTTCTCCGGAGGTTGTGCATGGTTCGCAAGCTCGTCGCTGAGTTCCTCGGAACCGCGATTCTCGTCATCGTTGCTGTTGGTGCCGCTGTTGGTGGCCTCAAGTCTGGTCCCGACCAGTCGGTGCTCAACATTGTTGGTGTGGCCTTGGCCTTCGGCCTCGTCCTGCTGGCTTTGGCCTACTCGATTGGTGGCATTTCTGGTTGCCACGTCAACCCTGCCGTCACCATCGCCATGATGGCTACGCGACGTCAAAGCATTCAAGAAGGTATTTCCTTCATCGCTGTGCAGTTCCTTGGCGCCCTTGCAGGTGCGGGATTGCTCAAGTATCTCGTGGGTCAAGGTCTGAAAGACACCACCGGGGCCCTGGGCTCGAACTCCACCGCCACGGTGGGAACCGCCGGATCCTTCATCATTGAAGTGGTCCTGACCTTCATCTTCGTTGGTGTCATCTTGCTGGTGACCAAGTCCGAGAACGTCGGCTTTGTTGGTTTGACCATTGGTCTGGCCCTAGCCGCTGTCCACTTGGTGGGCATCCCGATCACGGGAACCTCGGTCAACCCAGCCCGTTCCTTTGGTCCGGCCATCTTGACCGGCGGATCGTCCTTGAATGAGTTGTGGGTGTTCATCGCAGCTCCGCTCGTGGGTGGTCTGATCGCTGCCATCGTGATGCCATGGATGGCCTCACACAAGGCAGATGCATAACCCCCTCAGGTGTCGCTAGGTCCGCCTAGCGCCACGTATGGCTTCGGTCATACGTTTCCCCCTCACAGCGGCCGGTCTCCTCGTTGAGACCGGCCGTTGAGTGGTTCGTGGCCCCTTGCTACCCTTGGGGCTGACCCGCTAGCCCTGCTTGCAAGGCCAGCGACAAGTGGAGACCTCTCCCACCCGCACCAACCTCACCGTTGTCGGGTCCGGTCGCACTCCTAGGAGTGCCGTGCAACGCACGTAAGTGTGCGTTTGTGCTTTTCGCCTTGGCGAAGTGTGCGCGCACGCCGGTTGAGGCCTTCGCAGGTTCATAAGCGAGGGCCTTCTTCGTTTATGCAGGTCACCTGGATCGACGAAGGAGCCAAGTATCAGCGTTGAACCTCGCGTAAATGAACGGATCCGTGTTCCTGAAGTGCGGTTGGTTGGACCAGCCGGTGAACAAGTCGGAATCGTGCGCATTGAAGATGCCTTGACCCTCCGGTGTGCAAGCTCATGGACTACGGAAAGTTCAAGTACGAAACAGCGTTGAAGGCGCGTGAATCGCGTCGCAATCAGGTGAACACCGTCATCAAGGAAATGAAGCTTCGTCCAAAGATTGACCCGCATGACTACGAGACCAAAAAGGGTCACGTCATTCGGTTCTTGAAGATGGGCGACAAGGTCAAGATCACGATCATGTTCCGCGGTCGTGAGCAAAGCCGACCTGAGTTGGGCTACAACCTGTTGAAGAAACTGGCAGAAGAAGTTTCGGACATTGGTTTTGTGGAGTACTCGCCCAAGCAGGACGGTCGCAACATGATCATGGTCCTTGGACCGCTGAAGAAGAAGGCCGATGCAAAGGCTGAGCGGGAGGCAGAAAAAGCCCCCCGTGATCCAGCGCAAGCCCCCGATAGTTCTACTGAGGAGTTGGCACAACATGCCGAAGAACAAGACGCATAGCGGAGCAAAGAAGCGTTTCCGCGTAACTGGCTCGGGCAAGCTCATGCGTGAGCGCGCCAACAAGCGCCACCTGCTCGAAAGCAAGTCCTCCAGGCGCACCCGTCGTCTTTCCGTTGACGTCCAACTCAGCCCGGCTGATGCAAAGAAGGCTAAGAAGCTACTCGGCCTTTGAGCCATCCCCATTCGGTTTATCGGCGGCAGGTGTTGTCGATTAAGTAACAAGGAGCTATTCGCATGGCACGCGTAAAG
>JAPLBW010000170.1:0-3845 GCA_026392555.1 Actinomycetota bacterium | reverse complement strand
TGGCACGCGTAAAGAGGGCGGTTAACGCCCATAAGAAGCGCCGTGAAGTACTCGAGCGCGCAAGTGGTTACCGCGGACAACGTTCACGCCTGTACCGCAAGGCCAAGGAACAAGTCACGCACTCAATGGTCTACAGCTACCGTGACCGCAAGGCGCGCAAGGGTGACTTCCGTCGACTGTGGATTCAGCGCATTAACGCTGCATCGCGCGCTCAAGGCTTGACCTACAACCGCTTCATCCAAGGTTTGGGTTTGGCTGAGATCGAAGTCGACCGCCGCATGTTGGCCGAGCTGGCTGTCAACGACCCCGAGGCATTCAACGCCTTGGTTGAACTGGCAAAGGCTGCTCTTCCGGCTGACCGTAACGCTCCGGTTTAATTCTTGTCAGAGTTCACATCGCCTAGGGCCGCGCGAATTAGCGCGGCCCGTCGGCTTACTAAGCGCAGTTTTCGGGCGCAAGACCGCGCCTTCCTGGCTGAAGGCCCCCAGGCGGTCAGTGAAGCCGTGGGCTCACCTGGAGTACTGCGCGAGGTCTTCTACACCCAAGCGGCGGCCACTAAACATGCCGATTTGCTCACGGCCGCCCGTGCGGCTGGTGCTGAAGTACACAGTGCCACCGATGCCATCGTTGAATCACTGGCCCAAACCATCACCCCCCAAGGCATCATCGCGGTGTGCAACTTCATTGATGTGCCGCTGACTCAGTCGGTCGATGCGAAATCCAGACTCATTTCTATTCTGGCTAACGTTCGTGACCCGGGCAACGCGGGAACTGTTATTCGCAGCACCGATGCTGCTGGCGCCGATGCCGTGGTGTTGGCTGGTGAATCAGTCGACGTTTATAACGCAAAGACCGTCCGCTCGAGTGTGGGAAGCATTTTTCATCTTCCGTTAACTGTTGCCGTATCGATTCCTGATGCCATTGCGCATGCCAAGGCTTCGGGCCTGACCGTCATCGCCGCGGATGGTGGCGGAGCGCTCAGCCTTGACGATGTCATTGATGATGGCCGGCTTGCTCAGCCCACGGCGTGGGTCTTTGGCAATGAGGCCTGGGGATTGCCGGACGACTTGATGGAGTTATGCGATCTAGTGGTGGCCGTCCCCATCTACGGGCAGGCGGAAAGTTTGAACCTCGGGACCGCTGTTGACCCCGTGCCGGTCGCCGCTCTTCAACCTGATGCCATTGCAGCAGCGGTTGACCAGGCGCTGGCAGATATCGCGGCCGCCGGATCCCTCGACGACCTCAAGGCTGTTCGCATCATGCATACAGGGGAAAAGTCATCCTTGGCCCTGGCCAACCGAGAAATTGGCGCATTGCCGCCGCAGGCCAAAGCCGAAGCGGGCCAGTTGGTCGGTCGAGCTCGCGCCGACATCAAGAAGGCTCTTGAAGCACGACAGGCCGCATTAGAAGACGAGCGCGACGCGAAAGCCCTGTCCGAAGAACGGGTTGATGTTTCCCTCCCGTGGGAACGCGATCCGCTGGGCGCACGTCATCCTCTGTCGACGATTTCGGACCACATTGTCGACGTCTTCGTGGCCATGGGGTACGAAGTGGCCGAAGGTCCAGAGATTGAAACCGAGTGGCATAACTTTGATGCGCTCAATCTCGCACCGGACCACCCTGCTCGCACGATGCAAGACACCTTCTTTGTTGAGGCACCCGATGCTGGGCTCGTCCTGCGAACGCACACCTCGCCGGTGCAGATTCGTTCCATGTTGGATCGCGAAGTTCCCATTTACGTTGTGTGTCCTGGCCGAGTGTTTCGAACCGATGAGCTCGATGCGACACACACGCCGGTCTTCCACCAGATCGAGGGACTTGCCGTAGATGTTGGCATCACCATGGCGGACCTGAAGGGAACCCTGGATCACTTCGCCATCGCCATGTTTGGTCCAGATGCCAAAACCAGACTTCGGCCGTCCTATTTCCCCTTCACCGAACCCTCGGCCGAGTTGGACCTGTGGTTCCCACAGGCCAAGGGCGGCCCGCGCTGGATTGAGTGGGGTGGCTGCGGCATGGTCAACCCGCGCGTGCTGGCCGCCTGTGGCATTGATCCGGACCGTTACTCAGGATTTGCCTTCGGCATGGGCCTGGAGCGCACGTTGATGTTCCGTCATGGCATCACTGACATGCGCGACATGGTTGAAGGCGATGTGCGTTTCACGGCTGCATTTGGAAGTGAACTCTGATGAGGGTTCCGGTTTCTTGGCTTCGTGAATTGGTAGCGATCCCCGCCACCGATGATGTGGATGCCATTGGCGTGCGCTTGGTCAGCGCGGGGTTAGAAATCGAAGACATTGAAGTGGTCGGAGATAGCCAAGGGCCACTAATCGTTGGACGCATCGTCTCTTTTGATGACGAAGAACAGTCCAATGGCAAATCGATTCGCTGGTGTCAGGTGGATGTGGGCGAAGCCAATGGCGGTGTGCGCGGGATTGTGTGTGGTGCATCAAACTTTGTTGCTGGTGACCTCGTCATCGCGGCCCTGCCAGGAGCGGTTTTGCCCGGCGGTTTTGCAATTGCTGCTCGCAAGACCTACGGCCATGTCTCGGATGGCATGGTGTGTTCTGGCAAGGAGCTCGGACTGGGTGATGACCACTCCGGCATCATGATTGTGCAAGCAACTGCAGTAGTCGGCTCAAACGCGCAAGACATCATTGGTCAAGCCGATCAGGTCTTTGACTTAGCTGTTACGCCTGACCGCGGCTATTGCTTTTCCATGCGCGGCGTGGCCCGAGAGCTTTCTATCGCGTACACCAGCACGTTCACTGACCCCGCACATGCTTCCCTACCAACGGTTACGGCCGGGGATCGCGCGCGCATCGACGATGGTGCTGATCGGATCGTCATCAGTGAGTTGACGGGTTTCAACCCCGCAGCCGTCTCGCCGGACTGGCTCCAGCTGCGTTTGCGACTGCTGGGCATGCGGCCCATTTCCCTTGCTGTTGACGTCACCAACTACGTCATGTTGCTCACCGGGCAGCCGCTACATGCTTTCGATAGCACGAAGGTAAGTGGAGCCTTGCGCGTGCGCCGAGCTCACCAGGGCGAAACATTGACCACGCTTGACGACGTCGAGCGCAATCTTGATACAGGCGACGTGGTGATCGCCGATGACTCGGGCGCTGTGGCATTAGCCGGCACCATGGGTGGGGCTAGTACTGAGGTTGATGGAACGACGACCGGAATCTTGTTGGAAGCGGCTCACTTTGATTCAGTGGCCATCGCGCGACAAAGTCGTCGTCACAAGCTCAGCAGCGAAGCCTCGAAGCGGTTTGAGCGGGGCACGGATCCGCAATTGCCAGCAGCCGCTGCGGCCGTAGCGATTGCGTTGCTCGTCGAACATGGTGGGGCAACGCTGGTTTCAGTCAGCGAGGTTGATCAACGCACTGTGACTGCGGCCATTGCTTTTGACCTCCAACGTCCCACCCGAACCGCAGGTATCGACATCGCTGAATCCTTCGTCATTGAAGCGTTAACGAGCGTGGGTTGTGTCGTTGATGGCTCGCAGGCGGTGGTTGCCGTGACGCCACCATCGTGGCGACCAGACGTGACCGATCCGGCTGACTTGGATGAAGAAGTTATTCGCCTGTTTGGCTATGACAACGTTCCCAGTCGCTTGCCGCGGTTGCCGTCCGGCCGCGGATTGACCGCCGCCCAGCGAATCCGCCGCACAATTGCCCAGACCTTGGCCAACAGTGGTCACATCGAAGTCTTGGCTTATCCCTTCGTGGGAACGAGCGAGCTCGATGACCTTCTGGTGGCCGCAGACGACGAGCGACGACAACTCGTGCAACTCGCGAATCCCATCTCGGATGAGCAGTCCTACATGCGCACGACCATGT